>JAICXS010000313.1 GCA_025934615.1 Nitrospiraceae bacterium | reverse complement strand
GTTCGAGTTGATCGAAATGAACCGTTATACGCTCAAGGGATTGGAACGGATCGCGCCGGCCTTAGTCGAAGTCCTTGTCACGACGCTCACCACAGCGTTGGGAGATAAACAGCATCGTATACGAGGCATGGCAGCCAGTTACTTGGGCGTGCTTCAAGACAAACAGGTCCTGCCGATCTTGTTGAAGGCACTGGAGGACGATCATGCGTATGTGCGCGCCTGTGCCGCCCTGGGTTTGGGACGTCTCAAGGCTTTCGAGGCAAAGGACAAATTGACAGTCGTGATGCAGGACGACTGGGATCAGACGGTCCGAAGCCGGGCAAGGGAAGCCTTGGAGCGGATGGCATGAGGCAAGAAGCCGGCAAGGCGTTAGCCGGACAATGTATTCAAGGCGATTCGGTCTCCGGTGGTGAGCCGGTAGCCCTTGTCGTAGAGCAAGCCCATACTGATCATGACGGCTTCGAGTGTATGGCCCTTTCGTGCCAGATCGAATTGAGCCGTCAAGGCATCCACGTGCGCCATGGCCGGTAAGAGGTCCTGAAACGGCAGCTTGAACGAGTCCAGCAGATCTTTCAGCTCCTCCTCGCTATAGCGGTGATTATCATCGCGATCGCCGACCAGGGCCAGTTCATAAAACGTCAGACTGATGGAGAGCGCCGATTGGGCCTGGCTAAACGCGTGTCTGGCGGACTCTAAGCCGTTCGGGTAACGCAGGCGGCATTCGGATGCAGAGTCAAATTGACCGTCTGATTCCGCCGGCGCGAACGCAATCGTGTGTGTCGGTGAGCGTGGCGGCTTTTGTTTCAGCTGTTTGTAAAACCATTCCGTGCAGCGTTGCGCGCCGATGAAGACCACCTTATCCGTTTCGACCTGCCGGGCAATATAACGGGTGAGTGCACTGAAGATATCGGAAGCATCCGACGAAAAAGCCGGGGTGGGTGCGGGCATCATCCAGCAGAATAAAACGATTATGACGAAAATCCATGTCATAGCGTGAGTCCTGCTCACAGCCTCGCAGCGGATACCATCATCGAATGATGAGATCAGTATAACATGCCATTAAGGAGGACTTGAACGTGCCGATGGACCGGCCAGACAAGCGGCTTCCCTATCTCACGGACTCCAGCGATGGAATCGGTGGAGTCATCCGCACACACCCGGAGGACTTTCGTGTCGAAGAGCGCCCGCTCTATCTCCCCTGCGGGCAGGGCGAGCATCTCTACCTCCGCGTGACCAAACGAGGGCTCTCTACCCCCGACATGGTCAAACAATTCGCCTCGGCTTTAGGCGTCAAGGCGAAGTGCATCGGCGTCGCCGGGCTCAAAGACGCGAGAGCCGTGACCACGCAGATGGTGTCGGTGCAAGGAATTCCCGCCGAGACCATTTCGCGCCTCTCTCTTAACGAGCGTCTACTTGCGGTGGAGGTCCTCGGGCGTCATCGCAATCGTCTCCGCACCGGACATCATGCCGGCAACCGGTTTCGGATTGTCGTGCGAGAGGTCAGCACCGAGGCCGTGACCAGTGTGCCGCGCGTCATGGAGGAGCTTTCGCGCCGTGGCGTACCGAATTATTTCGGACCGCAACGCCAAGGCAAAAGCGGACTGAACTATGAGACGGGGGCCGCGCTGCTGCGGGATGCTGAGCGCCGTGCACGTATCGGCCGCACACAACGGATCTGGTTTCTCAATGCCTATCAGTCGCACATCTTCAATAGGATGCTCGCCGCGCGGATCGATCGTCTCGACCGGGTTCTGGTTGGGGATTGGGCGATGAAGCACGTGAATGGCGCGTGTTTTCAAGTGGAGGATGCCGACCGTGAACAACGTCGCGCGGACGTCTTCGAGATCAGTCCGACGGGATTACTCTTTGGGTCACGAGCCTCGTGGGCGTCGGGTGAGCCGGGCGATATAGAACGAACTATCGTGGCTGAATTGAATGAGACGCCGGAATCGCTCAAGCAAGCGGCGGTCGAATGTGGATTTCGGGGAGAACGCCGGCCGCTGCGCGCTCGTCTGGAGGAGTTGGACTGGTCGCTGGAGGGCAGGACGCTCACTCTCACATTTGCATTACCGCCAGGCGCCTATGCGACGAGCGTGCTGCGAGAACTCATGAAAGATTCATGAGTTCTCGTAGATGTGTCCGTACAGTTACCTTTTACTTGTACCTTTTTGCTTGGCCTGGCGTGTGAAACGCGCCAACCTGAATCGAAAGGGCTTGGAGGCCCACTCTCCTGCATAATCCACCCCGATTCGCGGAGCTGTAAGGACATCCGCTTCTGTAATGCGTTCTCCGCGATCTTCCATCCACAATCCTTCGCCCAATGTCAGGTCCAAGCGATTCAAGGTCCGGTCGATGTCAAACGATCGGCAGACACGTCCTGGACCGTCGATCAATACCGGCACCGCAGGCGGTTTACAGTGCGCCACCGCGCGGATCAAAACGGCGGCCGGAAACCCTTCCCGCTCCGTCACCACGTTCAGGCAATGGTACATACCGTAGATCAGATAAACATAGGCAAGGCCTGGAGGACCGAATAGCACGTCCGTCCGTTGCGTGCGGCCGCGCGAGGCATGACACGCCAGGTCGTGCGGGCCGACATAGGCTTCCACCTCGACGATGAGCCCCGCCATTGCACCGTGTTCGGTCCGGCGCAGCACATATTTTCCTATGAGGTCTCGAGCAACTTTCAGCGTTGACCGATTGAAAAAAGAGCGCGGGAGAATTTTGCCGGGCTGCTGGGTCATCTAATCGATAGGATCATCATTGCCTGAATCGCGACCCGAAGCTGCGGCCGTTTTAAGCCAAAGGCTACCGGCCACCTCATTGCTTCACTCCGCCTCTATCGGCATATAGACAAATGTGCCCTGGCGGTTGACCAGCAGCAGCGTCGCATCTTTCGACTTGAGCGGTTCGACCACGCGCTGATAGGCGGGCAGGGTCGGGGTTGGTTGACGATTAATCTCGGCAATCACATCGCCCTGCATGAGGCCCGCGGCTTCCGCCGTGCTGTTTTCTTCTACGCCGGTCACGATGACGCCGCTGACCGTGCCCAGGCCAAGTTGGCGCGCGGTCGCTGATTTGAGTTCATCGACGAGCACGCCGCTGAGCGGATTGTTGGCGGACTCCATGCGTGGCGGCGGCGTACGTTTGATCCGTTCACGCGGCGCCTCTTGGATGGTCAATTCGACCTGATCCGGCTTTCCATCCCGTACAAGATCCAAGCGATGCTTGGAGCCGATCGGCGACACGCCGATGAGATTTTGCAGTCGACCCGGATCGACGATTTCTTTGCCGTCAAAGCGTACGATCACATCGCCACGCTTCAACCCCGCCCGTTCGGCCGACCCTTTCGGCATCAAATCGGTAATGATGGCCCCTTTCACATCGGGCAGTCGAAACAGTTTGGCCAAGAGCGATGTCACATCTTGTGTCGAGGCGCCGAGGAACCCGCGTACGACGCGGCCGGTTTTCAGCAGACTCTGCATTGCGGTGCGAACCATATTGCTGGGGACCGCGAATCCGACACCGACACTGCCACCGGTGGGGCTTGCGATGGCCGTATTAATGCCGACCAGTTCGCCTTTGATGTTGACGAGCGCTCCGCCGGAGTTCCCCGGATTGATCGGCGCATCGGTCTGGATAAAATCTTCATAGTCGGCAATGCCTACATCGGCCCGTCCCACCGCACTCACAATGCCGAAGGTGACGGTTTGATTCAAGCCAAGCGGGTTGCCGATCGCCAGGACAAAGTCCCCCACTCCCAGCCGGCTTGAATCGCCCCATGGAAGCGTCGGCAACCCGGTCGCATCGATTTTGACGATGGCGACATCGGTCTTCGGATCGGTCGCGATCACTCGCCCCTT
>JAICXS010000029.1 GCA_025934615.1 Nitrospiraceae bacterium | reverse complement strand
CTCCTGTGGATCTCTGAGCTGACAGAGACCGTCAATTGTTGCCCGAACCGTATTAAACGGATTGCCGCGGCCGAGTGTTTTTGCGACGATATTTTGAGCGCCGGCAAGTTCCACGACGGCCCGGACAGCGCCACCGGCAATAATCCCGGTACCCGGAGCAGCGGGCTTCAAGAGGACATGCTCGCCACCGAACAGTCCATGGACAACATGTGGAATCGTAAGCTCTTTGAGCGGAATATGAACTAAATGTTTTTTGGCCTGTTCCACGGCTTTTGAAATGGCAGCGGGGACCTCGGCGGCCTTCCCTTTGCCGACCCCGACCCATCCCTGCCCGTCTCCGACAACGACTAGTGCGCAGAAGTTGAACCGCTTGCCGCCTTTCACCACCTTCGCGACGCGGTTGATAAATACGACCTTATCTTTCAGGCTCAGCTCTTCAGGATTTACACGCACGGGATCATACTCCTCTCCTTCACTGTTTACCGAGGAGGAGGCTCAAAAAGATCAGCCAGCGAGGCCGCAGAGGGTTTGGACGCCGAAGCGCAGCAGCGCTACGTTGAGGCGGACAAACGACCGAGAACGAAGCTGGGGATCTTTTTCAGCATCCTCTTAGAATTTCAGACCGCCCTCTCGAGATGCTTCCGCCAAGGCTTTAATACGACCATGAAAAAGACGTCCGCCACGATCGAACACGACGGCTTCCACATTCGCCGCCTTCGCTCGATCCGCCAAGGCATGACCCACTGCTTTCGCCGCATCCATGGGTTTGCTCGAGCTCAGTGCCGACTTCAAATCTTTATCCAGCGTGGAGGCTGCCGCTAATGTCTTCCCGTTGATATCGTCGATGATCTGGGCATAGATGTGCTTCTTGCTCCGGAACACGCTCAAGCGTGGACGGGCCAATCCCCCAAATATCCGTTGTCGGACACGCCGCTTTCTTCGTGCTAGTTTTTCAGCTTTTTCATTCGTCAGCATAACGTCACCCTACTTTCCGGTCTTGCCTTCCTTCTTGCGAAGCGTTTCACCGGCATATCGAATGCCCTTTTGCTTGTAGACATCAGGCGGCTTAATCGCGCGCAGATCGGCCGCGGCTTGCCCTACCTTCCGCTTGTCGCTTCCCTTAATCGTGATAATCGTCTGCTTATCGACTTTTGCTTCCACCCCTGCCGGAAGATCGTAGACGACTGGATGAGTATAACCAACATTCAAACTGAGGCTCTTGCCTTGCAATTGAGCCTTATAACCAACCCCGGTAATCTCCAGCGTACGCTCATATCCTTTCGTGACCCCGATCACCATGTTACTCAACTCGGCGCGGGCGAGACCGTGCAAGGCTCTGATCTTTGGTTCATCGCCGGATCGATTGACCTGGACATGGCCGTCGGCCACGGCAACCGAAAGATTATGAACCAGCGGCCACTCCAAACGGCCCAACGGTCCCTTGACAGAGACGGTGTGGCCATTCGAGTTGATCTCGACCCCTTTAGGGAGAGGAATAAGCTTGCGTCCGACCCGCGACATAATTAAGCCCTTTACGATTCAATATCAGATTTGTCTATCCAAGGTTTCTTTAATCTTTAGAAGCCTGCCCATACGCGATTCGTGTTTACCATATTTGACAGAGTACTTCCCCACCGAGGCCGGCTCGTCGAGACTCTTGATCGGTCATGAGTCCTTTGGAGGTAGAGACAATGGAGAGACCCATTCCGTTTAACACACGGGTGAGTTCACGGCACCCCACATACACCCGCTTCCCAGGACGGCTGATCCGACGAATACCGGTAATCACTGATTCTTTCTCACCGATATACCGCAACTGAATTTTCAAGACAGGATGCCCATCAACTTGCTCGCGCTCATATTGACCAATAAAGCCCTCCGCTTTTAGTACGCGCAAGATCTCCATCTTGAGCTTGGAAGCCGGCACGAGCACCGAGGCATGGCCACGTCCCAATGCATTGTGAATTCTGGTCAGAAGGTCAGCGATCGGATCAGTCATCATGATTCCACACCCAAGTTTTAATTTTTGATTGTGAGGTTCCCTGTGCAATTCAAAACGCTGCAGGCATCACTCACAATTCAGCCTACCAACTTGATTTCCTGACTCCAGGAATTTCGCCCTTTAAACTTAAGAATCGAAAACAGATCCGGCACAGACGAAAACGCCGAAGAAATCCTCGCACGCGCCCACACTGCGGACAACGGTTGTAGTCACGCGTGGGAAACTTCGATTTCTCTGCTGCTTTATTTCGTAACGCTTTTCTCGACACCGTGCACTCCGTTTCCAAAAGGAATAGTCTACGTTCTAAAAGGCATCCCCATGTGGCGAAGCAGGGCCTTGCCTTCATCATTGGTATTGGCCGTGGTCACAATCGTAATATCCATTCCATGAATGGAGGCCACACTGTCGTACTGGATCTCTGGGAAAATTAATTGCTCTTTGAGTCCTAACGTATAATTCCCACGGCCATCAAACGCTTTAGGAGACACGCCCCGAAAATCTCGTATGCGCGGAAGCGCCAGCGTCACAAGGCGATCGAGGAATTCATACATCCGGTCATTGCGAAGCGTGACCTTAGCGCCGATCGGCATCCCCTGGCGAAGCTTAAATCCGGCAATGGCCTTCTTGGCCTTGGTGACCACCGGTCGCTGTCCCGTGATAGTGCCTAACTCCGTCACGGCGCTTTCCAGCAGTTTCACATTTTGGATGGCTTCTCCCATCCCGACATTCAAGACGACTCGCTCAACCTTCGGCACCTGCATCGGATTTTTATATCCAAACTCTTTCATCAATGCCGGCACGATCTGATTGCGGTACGTCTCTCTCAACCGAGGCGTAATTTTTGGCTCGTCCTGGCCTTTAGGAGTCTTACTAGGAGGGGCAGCCTCGGGGCGAAGTTCCTTCTTCTGACCCGCGGTCTCCTTCTTTCCTTTTTTCTCTGAGGCCTTACCGGCCGATGGTTTTTCCGTCTTGGCCATCGTACCCTTCCCTTATGTCCGTTCGATGACTTCTTGGCATTTTTTACAGACACGAACCCGTCGTCCGTCATTCAATTGCTTGATGCCAAGACGCACCGGCTTGCTGCAATTGCCACAGAGAAACATGACGTTAGCGAGCGCAAGCGGCGCCTCTCGCTCGATGATGCCGCCTTGTTTCACTTTTTGATTCGGCTTGGTATGCCGCTTAATGAGATTCAATTTTTCGACGATCACCTTACCCTCACTCAGGTGAAGCGACAGCACCTTCCCGGTCTTTCCGCGTTCACGACCAGTCGTGACCATCACCGTATCGCCCTTTTTAAGCTTCGTCTTCGCTATTGATGCGCTCATCTCTTTTCCTTACTACAACACTTCTGGAGCCAATGAGATAATCTTCATGAATTTTTTCCAGCGCAGCTCTCTGGCCACCGGCCCAAAGATACGGGTTCCGATCGGTTCGCCTTGCGCATTGATCAAGACACAGGCATTCCGGTCAAACTTAATGTAGGAACCGTCTTCTCGACGGACCCCTTTGGTCGTCCGAACAATCACGGCCTTGCTCACATCGCCCTTCTTCACAGTTGCCTGCGGAATGGCTTCCTTGACGGCCACCACAACGATGTCGCCAAGCGACCCGTACCGGCGCTTGGAACCGCCAAGCACGTGAAAGCACATGACCTGCTTGGCGCCGGAGTTATCGGCCACATCCATATAAGTATAGTTCTGGATCATGATTCAGACTGGCCTCGCTGCATGACTTGCACCACCCGCCAATGCTTATCTTTGCTGATCGGCCGCGTCTGTATCAGTTTGACCCGGTCTCCGACCTTGCACACATTCCCTTCATCGTGCGCCTTCAGCTTGGTGACTCGGCGCAAGACTTTATGATACACAGGATGCCGGACGAACCGATCCACCGCGACCACGACGGTCTTATCCATCTTGTCGCTGACCACATTTCCAAACCAATTCCGTCGCTTCTCCGATCGCTCGCTCATGATCCACGACCTTTGCTTGCCGTCATTTTTTGAGTTAACACCGTCTTCACTCGGGCCAGATCTCGGCGGGTCTGGCGGATCTTCATCGGATTCTCAATGCGGCCGGTGGCAAGCTGAAAACGCAAATTAAAGATCTCTTGCTTCAGTTGTCGCTCTTTTTCCTGCAGTTCGATATCCGCCATCCCTTGAAGTTCTTTTACATCCATCAGATTTCTCCACGCACGACAAACTTTGTCGCCACGGGCAACTTATGAGCCGCCAACCGAAGCGCCTCATGGGCCACTTCCCGAGTCACGCCATCCATCTCGTACAGAATTCTTCCGGGCTTGACAACAGCCACCCAGTATTCCGGATTGCCCTTGCCTTTACCCATACGCGTTTCCGCCGGCTTCTTCGTGATCGGCTTATCCGGGAAAATCCGAGTCCAGACTTGACCGCCGCGCTTCACATGCCGCGTGATTGCGATTCTGGCCGCTTCGATCTGGCGACTCGTCACCCACCCTGGCTCCAACGCTTTGAGGCCAAACTCACCAAGCGTAATCTGCCCGCCGCGATACGCTTTCCCGCGCATGCGGCCCTTCTGCATCTTTCGAAACTTGACTTTCTTTGGTGCCAGCATCTGCTACCGCTCCGCCTCCCTATCCACCACTTCAAACAAGGAAGATGCCGGGGATAATCCCCACTGCGCGCATCGAACGAGCACCGTCTTTGTGTGCGCGTTGGGCGAGCACCGGGGGTTACCTCGGCATCCTCGTCACTTATCCTCTTTCAAATCCACCGTCACTCTTTTGCATCTGAGCGAAAACCACTTCACCTCGATAGATCCATGTCTTAACGCCGATCTGCCCCATGGTGGTATGCGCTTCTGCAAAGCCATAATCGATATCGGCTCTGAGCGTATGCAACGGCACGCGTCCTTCCCGATACCACTCGGTTCTGGCGATTTCCGCGCCTCCAAGCCGACCTGCGACATTAATACGTATCCCCTGAGCGCCCAACCGTTGCGCGGCTGCAATGCTCCGCTTCATCGCACGGCGAAAGGCCACGCGCTTCTCAAGCTGCACAGCAATGTTCTCGCTGACAAGCTGCGCGTCTAATTCAGGCTTCTTAATTTCTTTGACGGTAATGTAAACTTGACGTCCGTACTGCTTTTCGAGCATCGCCTTTAACTTGTCGACTTCAGCGCCCTTTCGCCCGATAATAATGCCTGGACGAGCGGTATGGATAATGACGCGAGTCTGATCGCCTGAGCGTTCAATCTCCACACGCGACACGCCGGCATGGTACAGCTTCTCCTTCACGATTTTCCGAATCGCAATGTCTTCGTGGAGAAGCTTGGCAAAATCTTTTCCGGCATACCATCGCGAACTCCACGGCCGGCTATAGCCAAGTCGATAACCGATTGGATGCGTCTTCTGTCCCATAGTGCTCCTGCTAACTATTTTCCGGCGGTCAAGTCGGGCGCTTCGACTACGACGGTAATATGGCTCGTCCGCTTGTGTATTGACGCCGCGCGCCCCATCGCACGCGCCTGGAACCGCTTAAAAGTCGGCCCACAGTCGACGTAGGCGCGAGACACCCACATGGATTCGCTATCGCCCAGTTCTTTGTGTTCCGCGTTCGCGACCGCAGACCGCAGCACCTTCTCGATTACCTTCGCGGCGGCGCGGGGCGTAAACTTCAGCATGCTCAAGGCCTGCGGCACTTGTTGCCCGCGAATCATATCGATCACCGGCCTAGCCTTTCGCGGGGCGACGCGCACGAACCGGAGAATTGCTTTTGCTTCTGCCATTCGATACCTCGTTATCCGTTAATCGTTATCCGTTAATCGCATAGCCTCTTACGATGAACGATTAACGTGGTGCACCCTTACTTCAGTGCCACAGATTTTTCAGTCCTCGCGGCGCCGTGCCCCTTGAAAAAGCGGGTTGGCGCAAATTCACCGAGCTTGTGGCCAACCATATTCTCCGTCACAAAAACCGGGATAAACTTTTTCCCGTTGTGAACGGCCAGCGTATTGCCGATCATTTCAGGAGTGATGGTCGACCGGCGCGACCACGTTTTGATGATTTTCCGATCTTTGTTTTCATTCATGCGCTCGATCTTCTTGAGCAGATGATCGTCGACAAAAGCGCCTTTACTAATTGAACGCGGCATAGAGTCTCCGATTACTTCTTGCGTCGGGTGATGATGAACTTGTCCGTAGATTTGTTCTTTCTCGTCTTGTATCCCTTAGTCGGAAGGCCCCAGGGTGAGACCGGATGCGGATTGCCTTGGCCGGATTTCCCTTCACCGCCGCCATGAGGATGATCCACCGGATTCATAACGACTCCGCGCACATGAGGCCGCCGGCCAAGCCAGCGAGACCGTCCCGCTTTTCCGACTGAGATATTCTCATGATCCAAGTTACCGACCTGCCCGACAGTCGCCATACAGGCGCCAAGGATGCGCCGCATCTCGCCTGATTTCAGACGGACCTGCACATAGCCTTCTTCCCGGCCCATCACCTGCGCAAAGCCACCGGCGCTTCGAATCAGTTGACCACCCTTGCCCGGCTTCAACTCGATGCTATGAATCGTTGTGCCAAGAGGCATGATGGTGAGCGGGAGTGCATTTCCTGGCCGCACTTCAGCATTAGGGCCTGACTGGACCGTATCGCCTACCTTGAGACCGACCGGAGCCAGGATGTACCGTTTTTCTCCATCGACATACACTAATAAGGCGATGCGCGCCGATCTATTGGGATCGTACTCGAGGGCTGCGACCCGGGCAGGAATACCGACCTTATCCCGCTTAAAGTCGATCGAACGATACAGTCGCTTATGCCCGCTTCCTCGGAAGCGAATGGTCATACGACCGTCGTTGTTCCTTCCCCCGGAACGATTATGGAATTTCGTCAGGCTCTTTTCCGGCTTCTTCTCCGTGAGCTCCTCATTCGTGAGAACCATCATGGCCCGTCGCCCCGGAGAAGTCGGTCGATATTGCTTCAGCCCCATTTTTTCACTTCCTCTTGTTACTCAATACTAACCGGTAGGATTGCTGAGGTGGATCCAACTGCGCCTATTGAGCGAGCAACTTCTGAGCATGCGCGCCCAGCGAGAAGCCATCTCGGCAATCCTGCCGTCCTTACGCCCCTTCATACATCTCCAGCTTCTCGCCTTCCTTCAATGTCACAATCGCTTTCTTCCAATCCGGACGCTTTCCTGCAAACCGACCTAAGCGCTTCATCTTCCCGGGAACGTTCATCACGTGGACTCGCTCCACTCGCACTTTGAGCGCCAATTCGACGGCTCGCTTAATTTCGATACGATTCGCATTTCCCCTCACCACAAACCCGACTTTGTTCGCAGATTCGCGCATGGCCGTTAACTTCTCCGTCAACAGCGGCGACACGAGGACATCCTGAGGCGCATGCTTCATGACCAAACCTCTTGCACGCGTGACAAGACACGCTCTGGAATCACAATCGCTTGATAGCGAAGAACGTCGTACACATTGAGCGTTTCCGGGGTGACGAGCTTCACATCAGGGAGATTTCTTGCCGCCCGTTCGATCGCCGTACTTTCCCCGCCGAGAATAATCAGCGTCGTTGCAGTCAATCCGAGATGGGTCAAGACCTTCGCCAACAGCTTCGTCTTCGGCTCGGCGATGGATAAATCCGATAGCACCATCACAGCTCCATCAGCTAAACGAGCAGACAACGCGCTACGAAGCGCGGCATGATATTTCTTTTTCGGAATGCTATACGCATAGCTCCGCGGATGCGGACCGAACACAATGCCACCATGACGCCATACCGGCGACCGAATCGATCCGGCTCTCGCCCGGCCGGTATGCTTCTGCTTCCATGGTTTTTTCCCGGAGCCGCTTACCTCTCCTCGCCGTAGCGTCGACGCTGTTCCCTGCCGTTCGCACGCTTGCTGCATTACCACAGCCGTATGCACCAATTGAGGATCGGCTTTGACGCCAAAGACCCCGTCATGCAATTCAACGGAACCTACCTTGTTCTTGTTAAGATCCAGCACATCGACAATTGCCATAATCAGCTCTTTTTTGATTTCCGAACGGTCACAAAACCTCCCGTCGCCCCCGGAACGGCTCCGCTGATAAAAAGCAGATTTTCATCCGGGCGAGCCTCAACTACTTTTAAACGCTGGACTGTTATACGTTCGCTACCCATGTGCCCCGGCAACGCCTTGTTCTTCCACACTCGCGATGGATGCGAACTGGCTCCAATAGAACCAGGCGCCCGATGGAACATAGAACCATGCGTTTCCGGCCCGCCTCGATAATTATGCCGCTTCATGACTCCTTGGAAGCCCTTGCCCTTGGAGATTCCTTCGACATCGACCCAGTCACCCTTCTGAAACAGATCGGCCTTAAGAACCTGGCCGAGCTCCACGTCACCCGTCTTTTTGAATTCCTTTAGGCGTCGGGTTGGCGGTAGATTCGCCTTCTTTAAATGACCCAACTCAGGCTTAGTCAACTTTCGTGCCGGCACTTCCCCAAACGCGAGTTGCACCGCCTCGTATCCATGCCGCTCTTTGGTCTTAATCGCTGAAATATGGCACGGACCGGCTTGAACGACCGTCACAGTCGTCAAGCGCCCTCCGTCGTCATAGACTTGCGTCATTCCTAATTTTTTTCCGAGCAAACCGTTCGTCATCCCTGCACCATTTCTTTTTCAGGGCGCTTAAACCAGTCAACCAACAAAGCCCCAGGCAAAGAAAACTCGGAGGTGTACCTTCTGAGGCACGTTGAGGAGTTTTCTGAGCCCAAAGCGAAGTTAAGTGCCGTTTTCAGCATCCTGCTCAGAGCTTGATCTCCACATCCACGCCTGCCGCCAAGTTCAGCTTCATCAGCGCATCCATTGTCTCCGGCGTCGGCTCCATGATATCGAGAAGCCGCTTATGGGTGCGAATCTCGAACTGCTCCCGCGACTTTTTATCGACGTGCGTCGAGCGCTGAACCGTAAACTTTTCAATGCGCGTGGGCAGAGGAATTGGGCCGGCCACTTTCGCGCCACTCCGCTTGACGGTTTCAACGATCTCGGCAACGGATTGGTCCAAGACGCGATAGTCGAAGCCCTTCAGTCTGATACGAATTCGCTGGTCAACCTTCACGATATCTCCTACGGTTCTCGATCCATCGCTGCAACCAAATTCCTTCTTACGCCACAATTTCGGTGACGATGCCGGAGCCGACGGTCTTGCCGCCTTCCCGCACCGCAAACCGCAGGCCTTGATCCATCGCAATCGGCGAGATCAATTCGGCATTGATCGTCACGTTATCCCCCGGCATCACCATCTCCACGCCGGGATTGAGCTGCACGATCCCGGTCACGTCCGTGGTCCGGAAGTAAAACTGCGGCCGATAGCCGTTGAAGAACGGCGTATGCCGCCCGCCTTCTTCTTTGGTCAACACGTAAATCTCCGCCTTAAATTTCGTATGCGGGGTAATGCTCTTGGGCTTGGCCAACACCATCCCGCGCTCCACATCTTCCTTCTTCGTCCCCCGCAACAGCACCCCGATGTTGTCCCCCGCCTGCCCTTCGTCGAGCACTTTGCGAAACATCTCGACCCCGGTGACAATGGTCGTCTGCGTCGGCCGCAACCCGATGATCTCGATTTCATCGCCGACCTTGACGATGCCCCGCTCGCAGCGCCCCGTGACGACCGTGCCTCGCCCGCTGATGGTAAAGACATCTTCGATCGGCATCAGAAACGGCTTCTCGATGGGCCGCACCGGCGTGGGAATGTAACTATCGACCGCGTCGAGCAGCTTGAGGATCGAGGGGACGCCGATTTCGCTCTGATCGCCTTCCATGGCCTTGGTGGCCGACCCGGTGATAATGGGCGTCTTGTCGCCGGGAAATTCGTACTTGCTCAGCAGCTCCCGCACTTCCAGTTCGACGAGTTCGAGCAATTCTTTGTCATCGACCTTGTCCGCCTTGTTCAAAAACACGACGACGTACGGCACGCCCACCTGCCGGGCCAGCAAAATGTGCTCCCGCGTCTGCGGCATCGGGCCGTCGGCGGCGCTGACGACCAAAATAGCCCCGTCCATCTGCGCGGCCCCGGTAAACATGTTCTTGACGTAGTCGGCATGCCCCGGGCAATCCACGTGCGCGTAATGCCGCTTGTCCGTCTCGTATTCGACGTGGCTGATGGCGATGGTCATGATCTTGGTCGCATCGCGGCGGCCTTGCGATTCGCTCGCCTTGGCCACTTCATCGTAGCTGATAAACTTCGCCATGCCCCGCTCGCTGCAGATCTTCGTCAAGGCGGACGTGAGCGTGGTCTTGCCATGGTCCACATGCCCGATCGTCCCGATATTCACGTGGGGCTTGCGCCGCTCAAACTTCGCCTTCGCCATACCCTCCTCCTTCGTCCGATTCGTTAATTGATAATGCTCTTAGGCCTCGGCGAGATCGATCCACTCGCAGCCATTTTACTTAGATGATATTCACACTGGAGCCCACGACGCGGATTGAACGCGTGACCTCGTCCTTACCAAGGACGTGCTCTACCAACTGAGCTACGTGGGCATGCTCGTTATTACGTTAATCGTTATTCGTTAATCGCGAGATCAAAGCAGAGAACCTTCGGGTTCGCTTTCTACGTTTAACCAATAACGT
>JAICXS010000198.1 GCA_025934615.1 Nitrospiraceae bacterium | reverse complement strand
CGGTGACCCGGTCGTTATCCAGCAGGGTGTTATCGACATCGAAGAGAAAGACCGTACGGGGTGCCGTCATGCGAGTCGTGAGCCTCGCTCTGCCATTACTCGATGACCCACACAGCCAGACCGGCAGCCTCTCGAAGCAGCTGATCGGTTACGCCGCCGCCGAACAAGCGCTTCGTTCTGGACGTGCCGTAGCGGCCGACTGCCACAGTGCTATATCCCCCGTTGCGTGCTTCTTCAAGAATATTTTCGGCGATACGGTCTTCGTGTCCAAACTTCAGGTCCACTCGGTCGAGAGGAAATCCTGCTTTCTCCAATGCGTCTCGGGCGTTCAGCAGGTAAGGACATTCTGCTTCCTGTTGAGCGCGAATCCATTCCGTTTGATCCGTTTTCAATTGATGCTGCAATTGTCCCTCCACGATCGGGTTCTCGCTCCCGCCGTGCTCTAGCAATTTCCTCGGCATGGGTCTGAGCACGTGAAACAGTGTCACGCGGATATGCGGGGTCTCTCGCAGAAGCCCGCCGACATATTGTACGACGCGCTCAGCATAATCGGTCTCGTCGATCCCCACAAGTATTTTCATGGAGCCTCCCATCGCTCACCTGTTCCATGCTCTGCTCATGCAGCATACCGCCTTCAAACCTATTTGCGAATCGGCTGCTGTCCTACATTCCCGCGCTCTCCCGCGGTGATTTTCTAAAGCCGGCAGATTGGCCGACTCACTCCACCTCATTTACGGTATGGTTCATGGCGTCGTAGAGATGCCGGAGCAATGAAGTCGGCGTAGCATTGTCGCGCGGAAGAAACACATAGTGTTCCTGCGCGTGAAGAAAGAAGGGCCGATGAAGATGAGCGGGAACGCCGGCCAGGGTAGCGAGTGCCGTAAGATGTTCGCCGGATCCTTGTGCCATTTCCTGAAGAAGGTCGTCAAAGTTGGCGCCGACAAACGTGTTGACCGTTTCACTTCGCACGAGCACGCCATCATTGGTACAACCCGAGGTGGCGCTTGAAATGGCGAAGGTTTGGAAGCCGGTCAGATTCGTAGTCGCGATCCACGCCTGCTGCAGAATATGCTTCTTATCGATCGAATCCGCCCACAGCATGGCGCCTAGTCCGCATCCCGGTCCGCCTTCCATGGCGCCTACCGCCCCATACACACCGGGCGCCCACGCGAGCACCGCCACGATCGTCATGGCGCGGAAATAGTGTCTCATACATCCTCCATAAGCTCGATAAACTATCGCGTCAGACCCGTCCCGCGCACCGGGGGGCCTAAAGGCTTGCCTTGACCGCAGCCCAATCCACATCAAGCGGCACAGGAGAGACTCTCGGCAGAGAAGAGGCTTCCCTCTTTAACCGTGCAGCCCGCTCTGCGCTCATCGGATGAGTCGAGAGCAAGGCAGTCGGCATCCCATCAGACTTTGCGAGGCGTTCAAAAAATGCAATCATACCGGCCGGTGAAATGTCCGCCTCGTCGAGCAAATGCAGGCCATGGAGATCGGCCGCTGTTTCTTTGTCCCGGCTGAACTTTAAGGACGTGATCTGTATCCCAAGGCGTTCCAGTGCTCCGATCGCTCCTTGTTGATTGCCCAGCACTACCATGACTATCGTCATCAAGCCGGCTGATTGCACCATACTTTCCATTCCGTGACGCAGCACCACATGGCTGAGTTCATGCGCCAGCACGCCGGCTACCTCTTCCGGACTGTCTGCTTGTTTCAAGAGGCCGGTGTAGACAATCACGGAACCCCCGGGTAGCGCCATTGCATTGACCGTCTCATTGCGGACAACCGTGGCTCTGAACCGATAGGGACTATCGTGCAACTGGCCGGCCAAACGCTTGGTCATGTTCTGGACGGCGTCGACAGTAGGGCCTTCGGTAATGACACGCTGGCCCATCAGGACTTGTTGGCGTGCCGATTCACCCAAAGTGTGCTCCCATTCAATCGGAATGCGGTGCACCGCCACTTGCACGAGAACGTCGGAAGCCGCCCACAGACCGACAAGTATCGCCATGAGTGAAGCCATGGTGAGCCAGATCCACATCTTCGTCGCCTGACGTGCCCGGCTTGTATCTTTAATCGACCGAGCAATGTGCCGGCTGACCTCCGGAGCAGTCAATGTTGCCAGCGAGGCAATGACGATAGGGTCCTTCACGTACATCTGTCGCTCGTCCCCATCCGTCGTCCAACTCAAGATCAGATGATCATAATCGAACCCTCCGCTCTTGATCGAAAGCCGCTCCAAAGGGACCGTCTCGACCGAAGATTCAGATACGCTGACGGTCAGCCCACCTGGGAGCACTTCAAGATGACAAGGGCATCCCGAAGCCGGATGGGTACGGCTGAAGTACAACGCGTTGTGAGGTTTGTCCATAAATACTGGAGGCTGCTCAAAGTTCGTCAGCAAGGCCGCAGGGAGTTCAAAACCGGAAGCCGGGCCTTAGGGCTGCGTTGAGGATTTCGGCGAACCGAGAACGAAGCTCGGGAACGAGGGACGTGGCGGCGCGCCTAGGGTAGGCCGGGCAATGGACTCTTTTTCAGCATCCTCACTCAGTTGTAGGTAAAAACTGGCGAACCCAGGACCCAAACCCCCGCGGATTGCGGCTTTGAATATAGACCATGCCGGGTCCTCGGAATCGGCAGACAAAACCTTCGCCTGAGGTCAAGCTCGCGATCCAGCCTGCGGCTGCCTTCTCAATGTTGTATGACGTCGTTGCCGTCCACGCTACCAGATGACTATTGTCGACGATGTATTCTTGGTCAGGCTGGAGCGTAACTGTATGGATCGCCCCAAAACTGTTCAACGCCAAGGGACCTTTGCCGGTGATCTTCAAAATAAAAAATCCTTCGCCCCCCAGGAGCCCACGGCTTAGGCTCTGTATCTTGCTCTCGATCTTGATTTCCTCAGCGCCCGCCAAAAACCCGTCTTTCTGCACGAGATATTCATTCATTCCGTCCAGTTCAAAGATAAGAATATCCCCCGGTACCGTTGGGGCTAACAGAACTTCTCCGGGACCACGGGTGGCCCGAAGCGTCTGAAAGAAAAATTTCTCGCCGGAGAGCACTTTCCTGGACAGCGCTCCGAGAAATCCACCTTCCATCTTGCTATCGACATCAATCGTAGGGGAGGACGCCACCATGGCTCCCGATTCGGCTTTTACGCTTTCTCCCGCCAACAATTCTATTCGGACCATCGGAAACGCGCCTGAATACAAAATTTCAGATTTCATCGAGTGTTCCTCTTGCATCAGCCCGATCCACCGGATCGGTGGAATGGCGTTTGCCAAGCCGAATGCTCACGAAGCCACGGCTCGAGCACCATCTCGCGGGGCGTCCACGGACGTGACGCGGATGAAATGAAGGCGGTTCCAGCTGCTTCGCAACCGCATTCATAAATAATCCCAGCTAGCCTGTCAAGCCAGGATGTTCAACGCAACGATTGGATGGCAAGCTTTGAGGATGGCCGGAGGAACCAGATAAGGCTAGTGAAGAAAGGGGACGCTCACGTCGAATGTGGGATCGCCGCCGTCGTCTTTATGATCCATGCCGACGCTGTAGATTATGCCCCGAGTCGCATTGACCAACATCGGGAGTTCGGTAAAGGGATCATAAAACCCAGGCCCGGCTTGCGCGATACGAGTGACCAGGCTTGTGTCCTGAGATGGAGCGCGCAGCCTTGCTTGCAATCCCACGAGCCGAAGGCGCGCATCGGTTTCCATAATTCCACCGATGATCGCATCCCAATCGGGCATAGGGTCGGCGACGATCAAATTATCGATGGGATTGAATCCATAATCGAGCCACGTGCGAGACGGTGTATTAGCAAAATCGTACAGTTTAGGCATCGACGAGTGAGACGAGCCCGCAGCTTTGATCAGAGCCTCATAGTAGGCCGCATACATGTTGAGCGTTCGTTGTTTAGGCAAGGGCATTTGGGCAACTGCGACGGCGAGGGAAGGGTTGGTATCCGCATGAGGATGAACTCGGGACTCCATTCTTCTCACAGCCAA
This sequence comes from Nitrospiraceae bacterium, assembly GCA_025934615.1. Lineage (GTDB taxonomy): Bacteria > Nitrospirota > Nitrospiria > Nitrospirales > Nitrospiraceae > JAICXS01. The sequence continues at coordinate 1,031 of JAICXS010000198.1, read as the reverse complement.
CGCAAACTCATTTTGCATCGGCCAGCGAAGCGACCGTTCCTCCGGGTCCAAGGGACGAGCCATTCTCATCAGCCTCTGGACGGCTTTATTCTCGATGTTTTGCCGATTCAGGACCCCGGACATCACAGCCAGGTCGTCGCCGATTCCTTCCGCTGCCATAGATTTAATTGATAAGGTTCTCGCTTGGGCGAGGACTTTGCGCCATGCAGTAAGATCGGTCTCGAGTCGATCCAATCCTGCATTCAAGTTCTGCGTAAACCCTTCCGCCACATAGAGCCGGTGCACCGCAAGAATCTGTCCACAGTCGGGGCTGCCCAGATAATTAAACCCCCAATCTTCGAACGGAAGATTCAGCCAACGCCGATATCGGCTCACCTGTTGACCTTTGGGATCGACGTTCTCCTTGCCTTGCCACCATTCCGCCACGGACGGTAGTAATGAATCCGTCGCCGTCAGGTCGGCAGATGTTTGAGTATGTGGGGCGACTCGTGCAACGGATTGCCTCTTTGTTCGACCAGGACAGCCTTGAGCCGCTTCCGTATTCGCGCTCAGCCATCGATCGTAACCGGCCTGCATAGGATCCATAGAAGAAGTGGCACCGAACCCGATAAGGAGAATGTACCCGTTGTTCTTCCAGTCCTCTATCGTCTTGGGCGGCGACACACCGACCAGGTGCTGAAACGCTTCGGACGGTTTCTGTTCAACCCCCAACCATAACGACGCAGTACCGCCGATAATCAGCGCACTCCAGAGGGCGATCGCGATAAAGACGAACAGGACGAGCTTGGTCACAGAATTCGTCGCCGTCATCAGGCGTCGGCTTACAGTTGACAGACGAAATGAGAGCCACAGAGCCATGTCACGACCGTAATGACGCTTCGACGCGGGCCGATGCCTATCCTTGGCACCGTATTCTTCGACAGGCACAGCCGTCGATGGTCCTTGTCCGCGGGACGTCATCGGCCTGGAATTGGTCTCTCCCATGACCCGTTCCCAGTAGGTCTCACGAGGGAGCGAATGATCATCGCGTT
>JAICXS010000148.1 GCA_025934615.1 Nitrospiraceae bacterium | reverse complement strand
TAGACTTTCGTGGATGGTAAAAGAAAACGCCGAGGGCAAGTGGCCTTACCCTCGGCGCTGTGTGGTTGGATTACTTCTTTTTCTTCTTTGCTGCCTTCTTCGTCGCCAAGTGAACTCACCTCCTTCCACGAGTTAAAGCTGGACGAGTTCAGAAGCTAGACAGCTTCTGTCAAACGTTCTTCCAGCACGTCAAAAGTATTGGGGCCAACTTTCCTAAACCGCTTATCTCTTTTTAAAGAAGTGGCAACCGATGTGAGCGGGGTTTTCCCCTTGATTTGCATACCGCCTTCAACCAAGCGTTGAAAGAGTTCCTTCGCATGCATCGAGTGCTTGGCTTCCCGAAGGATATGATGGGCAGCTTCCGGAACGCTCATACCCACGTATTTGCTTCGACCAAGGAGAATTTCACGGGACTGGTCCGTGACGTCGGTCAGTGGAAGGGAACGAACCGCTTTGTCATCGGTAATGATTTGGCTGGAAAGACTGGCAAGCTTCGCTTTATCGGCTTCGACACGGTACAGTGTTTCGGCGAGTTCCAAGTATTTCTTAATGGTAGCGATTTCTTCGTCGAGCCGGCTGCGCTTTTTTTGAAGGTCCTGTAAACGCCCTTTGTAAGCGCTGATACGCTGATCCAGCCCTACGAGAATATCCTTTAATTCTTCAATCAAGCACGCCTCTTCGTATATGCTTGCATTACAGCATAGCTTCAATGCATTGTCAACAAACAAAACTTCACATGCAATGTATGCTTGATGCGTGCAGTTTGTTCTCCCATGCACCTAATGTTCTATACCGCTTGGTCTAATGGGTGATTTGGAGACCAAACGTCATAAAAAGCATATATAAGCACAGTGCAAGGAGTCATTGAAGCATAGATGGAAGTTAGTTGGCTTCGGCAAGTTTTCCCGTGAGTTTGACGCGTTTCCAAGTCTCTGCACTATCTTCGCTATAGTACAAACCACTGCCATTCGTCCCTATATACAGAAGATGAGAGTTCGTAGGGCTTATAGCGATCGTCCGAATATTTGTCGATTCGAGGCCCGTATTCTTCGTCTTCCAAGAGTGGCCGCCATCGGTGCTTTTGTAGATGCCTGCACGGCCTCCTATGTAAAGAATACGAGGATCGCTCGAATCGATAACGGCACTACTGATGTACTGGTCGCTGATGTTTTCGGCGATGCGCACCCACCCATTCCCCATCGTGGATGACTTGAAGAGTCCTTTCGTCGTCCCCGCATAAATCGTATCCGTATGCTGAGGATCAATGACTAACGTATTGACTCCCAACGCCAAGGATGCGTCCAAAATTTCTGCTGGAATCAGCCCATTATTGATCTTGGTCCAACCGGCGCCACTATTGGTGCTGCGATACGCGCCTCCCGTCGTCCCCGCATACAAGATCCAAGGTCGCTGTGGATCGATGGCCACCGTCACGACAATGTGCACTTCTTTCATGCCGACCATCCGCTCATCCCACAGCCGCCCGGCATCCCTGCTTTGGAAGACACCGACGGTCGTTGCTGTATAGATCGTTTCACTGTTACGGGGATCAAAGGCGAACTGATTGACGACCGAGACGTGTTCCTTTAAGCCGGCGTTATATGGCATCCAATGTTGGCCGCCATCCGGGCTTTTATATACCGCATCAAACATGGTGCCGGCATAGACGGTCGCGGGGCGTTCCGGATCGATGGCCAAAGAGAGTACACGGTACGTGCTGAGATCCGTCGCCATCCGTTCCCAGGTTCCTCCCCCGTCACGTGTTTTGTAGACCGACTCGTTCGTGGCTACGTACAGGATGTTAGGATTCGTCGGATGGAGTGCAATGGATACGATGGCATCGCTAGGGCTGCCGCAACCGCCGGTCGACAAAAGGAACGCTGCCGCTACGATCATCAGAATAGAACGACGCACGGCGCGCTTTCTTGCCCTCACGTCTTCTCCTCGGCAGAATCCGGGCTCATCGGCCTGTTTCGAACGGCTTTGCATAGCCGGTCAGTTCGACATAGCCCTGCCCCGTTATCGGTCTTTCTCCTATTTGACCGGTGACCTTCACCGCGCCTTCCCAATAGGTGACCTGAGTGCTCCGCTCCGTGATCAATTCTTGGTTCTGCATTTTCGGTACAAGCAAGATCGAAAGATGCCGTGATGGAACAGAGAGTCGCCATCCGCTTGGATAGCGAGTGCCGCTCACCGGGCTGGTCCAATGGTCGAGCACGTCAATGTGCATATCCGGCAAGGAGAGGGAGTGAGTGGTTGCGTCGGGGAGCACCCATGTTCCGCTGGAGACCGGATCCGCCGTCCCATCGGCTCGGCGCAAGAGGTAGAACATCAATTCAGACCGGTCGTCTAGTTGGACGCTGAACCAATCCCATCCAACCTGATCTTTTCCGAGGCGTCCAGATCCAAACTCATGATCCATCCAACTGACGCCATGCACAGTCTGCGCGTGTCCATCGATGATAAGAGTTCCGGTCGTTCGTAAGCGGGTCAGAGAATAGTAATGGGAGGCTTGCCCCGGCTCAGTCCCTTTTCGACTGATGCCGCCTTCTCCATGCACCACAGGAGCCTTAGCGGGATCTAGAAGCAGATCGAAGGAAAAATCACCGGCCGCTGCTCGGAGGTGATGCTCCTGTCGATCGGAGGCAGACATGGCTTCAGCGCTCCAACGATCGATCCACACATGAAGGCGGTTCGTCTCGGAGCCGGCTTTTCCGATACCGGCACGGCTTATTTTTTCTGCATAGCGAAAGCGCTGTCCGGTATGCTCAGATAACGCCGCATGCGCCAGATAGAGGTGCCGGATGGCCCATCGTGATGGATTGTTAGTGACGCCCGGGTTATCCATGGCCTGCCGGAAAAAGGTCAGCTCATACCCAAACTCCCGCCCATCTTCAGTCGCCAGGTGTCCCGTGTAATACCACCACTCTGTACGAAAGGCATCATGCGAACCATGATCATGGGGAAATTGAAACCAATACCCGCTCACGGCCTGTCGAAAGTGTGTCTGTTCCGTTTCCAATGCCAGGGCAGAGAGTGGGCCGAGGATACAAGAGATGGCCAGGGCTACGCAGATCTGTATGCAGAGGCATCTTCCGATAAATAGGTAGCGAATCGGCTCACGTTGAGCATGCGACTGTGGCATATGCTGCTTATAGCACGCGGTGGGATGATGAGCATCGCTAGTCCTGACAAGGGGTTTATCATTTCTCACGCTCGCCCGTTGCCTCTCAATCGGTTGACATTCTCGACGCCCATCGGCTATCGTGAGGAATGCCTGTGGAGCCGAGTTCTTCAATTGCGGAGTCGTTTTCGCGTCTGATTCCGGACCGCATTCCTCTCTTTCCACTTCCGAATATCGCCTTGTTCCCGAGGATGTATGTCCCGCTCCATATTTTTGAGCCGCGATATCGACAGATGGTGTTCGATGCGGCCACGATGGGAAATTGTATCGGCATGGTGCTCCTCAAAGAGGGGTGGCAAGAAAACTACTATGGCAATCCTGCCATTTATACTGTCGGATGTGCGGGACGTATTATCAGTCGACAGAATCTTCCCGATGGCCGCTTCAACATTATGCTCCAAGGACTCTGCCGGTATACGATGGTGGAGGAAGAATGGGATCGCACACCCTATCGGCTGGCTCGAATCGTTCCGGTTCCAGAGCAGTTTTCTGAACCACTCAGCAGTGAAGTTCGAGCCGATCTGCTGGCAGTCTTACATGACTCGCTCGTTGATCACGACAGCGATCACGCCTTCTTGAAAAGCGGATTCGAATCCGAACTCAGCGACGACGTGTTGGTCAATACCCTTTCCGCTTCGTTGGATTTTACGCCACTGGAAAAGCAATTGTTACTGGAAGCCGACACTGTACGCCAGCGTGCCCGCCGCCTCAGGGACCTGCTCCAATTCAAGCGATATGACCGGGATGACCTGAAAGGCAGGGGATAATGGGGGGAGCGATCGCGATTGAAACCTTCGGATTATGTAAGACCTATGACGCCGCCACGGCCGTTGATAACTTATCCTTCCAAGTGCACAGCGGAGAAATCTTCGGGCTCCTCGGGCCGAATGGAGCGGGTAAGAGTACCACGCTCCGCATGCTGATGACCCTCCTTCGTCCCTCCGGTGGGCGTGCAACGGTCATGGGCCATGATGTCGTGCGCGATCCTGAACGGGTACGGGCAACCATCGGATACGTTCCGCAAGAGCGTGCCCTCGATCGGTTTCTGACCGGCAGAGAGCATTTATTGCTGCTCGGCGACCTGTATCATCTACCAAAGCCGGAAGCACGCCGGCGTATCGATGAAATTTTGACCTTGGTCGATTTGAATGCCAAGGCCGATCTTCCCGCCAAGACGTATTCGGGCGGCATGAAACGCAAGCTGGATATCGCCTGCGGTCTGCTGCCCAATCCCACTGTGCTGTTTCTCGATGAGCCGACATTGGGCTTGGATGTTCCAAGCCGCCTTCGCATCTGGGACTACATTCGCACACTCAAGGCACGTGGCATTACCATTCTCATGACCACCAATTATTTGGATGAAGCCGACCAATTGTGTGATCGTATTGCGATCATTGACAGTGGCCGCATTAAAGCCCTCGGTTCGCCCTCTGAATTAAAGGCCGGACTCGGCGGCGATAGTCTCTCCCTGACCGTCTCGCCACAAGGGCGGCCGCGCCTGGAGCAATTTGCCGCCGCACTCAAAGAGCTGTCGGCAGTCCGGTCGGTGACGACGACTACAACAGGTGTCGATGTCCGCGTGGAGTCGTCCGAAAAAGCGCTGCAAGTCGTGCTGGATACGGCAAACCGTTTGGAGTGTCGGTTGGATAGCATTGAGTACCACCGTCCTCGATTGGATGATGTCTTCATCGCGTACACGGGACGCGCGATCAAGGAAGAATTCCCCAAGCCCGAGGAAGAGTAGCCGGTCACATGCAAGAATATTGGCAAGAGATCAGCGCTTTGACGATGCGATGGGTCAGGCGGCTGAGTCGAGAAAAATTCAGTATGCTGTTCACCCTCGTGCAGCCCATGTTGTTTTGGCTGATATTCTTTGGGAATTTATTCCAGCGCGCGACGGATACGCAGGTCGTGCAGGCGCCCAATTACATCAGCTTTTTGGCGGCCGGCGTAGTCGTGATGACCGTCTTGAATAATGGATTAGCCGGTGGCGTCGATCTCCTGTTTGACAAAGAAAACGGATTCCTCGAACGGTTGATGTCCACGCCGATTCATCGTTCATCCGTGATTCTGAGCCGGTTCATTTTCGTGATGACCATAACCTGCCTTCAAGTCCTGGTCATCCTCGGTGTGGCCGCGTTGTTCGGCGTGCGTCCTGCGACGGGATGGTTGGGCATTGCCGTAATCCTGTTGATCAGCATCCTCTTTGGAGTCGGTCTCACCGCCATTTCAATGGCCATGGCTTTCTCTGTGAAAAGCCACGGCGACTTCTTTTCCGTCCTGGGTTTTCTCTCGCTCCCGATGATTTTTTTAAGTTCGGCGTTGGTGCCGTTGGTCGCCATGCCGGGATGGATGCAAGCGTTGGCCTTGTTCAATCCAATGACGTGGGCCATCGATGCCGTGCGGCCATTGATCTTGTCAGGTTGGGCCGAGGCGCTGCCGCGCGTCGGCATGGTCATCGCGATCATGCTGTTATTCGATGCCCTGTGCCTGTACGGGAGCACCCG
>JAICXS010000285.1 GCA_025934615.1 Nitrospiraceae bacterium | reverse complement strand
TCAAAGGCGGAGACTGAGCGGCAGAGAACTTTACTGGTCTGATGAATTTGTTGATTCAAGTCTATTAATCAACAGATGACCGGATCACCATTCTCCGATCAGTCATCAGATCGTCGGACAACAATCGGCCATGAATGATGTCTGAGAACGATATACATCGAGCCCGAATTTTCCTGCATCGTGGCAATGTCCCTCAAGCGCGAGCCGCCTATGAACAAGCTGTGCACGATCACCGACTCGGAACAGATCCTCAAGCTCTGGCCGATTCTCTCGGGAACCTCGGGAACGTCTGCGCGATGATGGGCGATTATGACACGGCCAATCGGTGTTATCGCGAACTGCTGGCGATTCAACGCGAACAACGCAATCTCCAGGCCGTCGGTCAAACGCTGGTGAACCTGGGCAATGTACAGGTTGAAGCCGGGCACCCTGAACGAGCACGCCCGTATTATTTGGAGGCGCTGGATTTACTGGAGCCATTGAACGACCATCGCGCGCTGGGCGCCCTCTATGCCAACCTCGCGCTTCTGCATGCCGCAGACGGCCAGACCGACGCGGCTATCGCCACATTTCAGCAAGCGCTCGCGTCGCATCGGCGCGTCGGCAATGAAGAAGGCCTCGCGACCACCTATGGACAACTGGGGAAAACCTTCTTGCTGGCCGGCCGAACCTCACAGGCTGAAAAATGTTTGAACAATGCCTCCGAGCATTTCATTAAGCTGGGCAATGAACAGGCTGAAGCGGCGACACTGCGGCTGTTGGCCGATCTCTATGAGCAGCGTGGTGACACGCTGTCGGCGGTGCGATGCCTAGAACGCACCATTCTAATCGGTCAGCGCTATGGGTTGCCGCAATGGCAAGAAGATGCCGCGCGCCTGGCGCGCGTGCAGGCTGGAGGAGTGTGTTGATGGACCGACCTGGTGATTTGTTGCTTGAAAGGACTCAATCAATCGCCAGATCAACAAATTCATGAAGGAGGGACGATGACGGAAGAAGATGCCCGCCAACGTATTCAAAACGCCATCGATCAGTATGGGCAACATGCCGGTATGGCCATCGACTTAGTGATCAATGAAACACGATCCGACTTGGGAGTCGAAACCGCCAATGACCTCATTGAAGAATTTGATTTGGAATTGCTCTACAACATCGCGCCCAGCGAATCCTATGGATCAGGCGGGTGAGCGGGAAGTCAATGCCCAGTTCAAAATGTACAATCCACTCTGGTGTCACGCCATGAAGTGTGTGGAGTTTGAGAATACATTCTGCATTTTTAACTTTGCATTTTGCATTCCTTCAGCATGCCGTTGATCTGGTGTTCTATCTCTGGACACGGATTCGGCCATGCCGCCCAAGTGGTGCCCGTCCTCAATGAACTGGAGCGTCTCATCCCCTCTTTGAAAGTTATTCTCCGAACCGCTGTCCCCGCTTGGTATTTTCAGGATCAGTTACAGGTGCCATGGGACCTGAGTGTCTCGGAACAAGACGTCGGCTGCGTTCAGCAGGGGCCGCTCCATATCGACGTGGAGGCGACATGGACGGCCTATCACCGATTTCACAAGAATTGGGAGGATCGGGTTACGGAAGAAGCGGCCGCCATTACTAATCATTCGCCACACATCGTCATCTCCAATATAGCTTACCTTTCGATCGAAGCGGGTGCGCGTGCCAATATTCCGGTGGTCGGACTAAGCTCAATTTGCTGGGACCAGGTGTTGATTCATTTCCACGATAAGGCGTCTTCGGACTCCGCGTCTGTGATAAAACGGATCCAATGCTCCTACGCTCTGGCGGACCTCATGATTCGAGTGGCGCCGGCGATATCGATGCCTGTGTTTCGTCGAGCCAGTGATATCGGTCCAATTGCGACGCGAACGGAGGCAAACCATCACGGTCTACGGTGTGCTTTAGGCGCATCTGCGAATGAGCGGATCGTCGTCATTGCCTTCGGCGGCATCCGACTTACGTCCCTTCCTTGGAATCGGATCGAAGCTATGACCGGCTATCGTTTTATCGTTCCAGGACCGGTGCCGTCGGGGATTCAACGCGTTGTCTCGTCTGAGAGTCTTCCTTTTCGTTTCCAGACTATCATGGCCTCCTGCGATATCATACTCACCAAGCCTGGCTATGGAACCATTGTCGAGGCCGTGGCATCGGGGATACGCGTCGTTTACGTACGACGCTATAACTTCGCGGACGAAGACCACCTACTTACCTATTTGCACAGGTATGGCTACGGACTGGAACTTTCAATAGAAGACTTTTTGAACGGCCGATGGGAGCAAACGATGCAAGCCGTCATGGCGGTTCCCCCATTACAGACTTCGGCTCCGGATGCGACAGGCGCAGCGGAAGCAGCAGACATTATCAAGCGGTATGTGAGGTAGCAATGGAAGTATGGGTTACCGGGAGCTCGAAAGGGAGCTAGAGAGCTGAGGTAAGGGGCAAGGTCTTTCATCACGCTGCCGTTACCCCTTACCTAATCTCTTTTGTCCCTCTATCCATCCTCACATTGCCGTAACAATATCCTTCCGCATCGGACCTAAAGCGCCCAGCAACTCCTTCTTTTCCCGTTCAGGAACGTTAAATTTATTTAAGGTCGTGACTAAATCGCCGACCAGTGCATCGAATTGTTCATTGGTGATGGCCATCCCAGCATGCGTCGCCTTCATGTCACGCCCGGTGTACGTGCATGGACCGCCGGACGCGGCACAGATCTGTTCGACGAGCATGGCTTTGAGGTGAGGAATATTCGCATTGGCAAATTTGCCGTTGATGCGGCCGTCGTTCGCGACTCGTCCGACAAAATCGTCGACCACCGCCGTGATGGCCTCCTTCTTCCCCAGCCGATCATAGAGGGACGGCGCCGCCCCAGGCTTCATCCCGCTCTCTTGCTTCATGGTAGTCCCGGAGCCCGACATGTCGCTCGAGCAGCCGACTCCCAGCATCAGCATTCCCGCCACAGCGAAACCAACCCCATAATGACTCGTCCTCATAGGCTCCTCCTTTTGTTATGGTGGTAGCCGATATGGCTACTGTTTATAGGCGCAATCACTGAACTGCTCGTCCTTATTCTCGTAAGTGCCCTCACACTGCATTACGAAACACACGAGAGTTCGGATGTTTCAGTTCCACATTTATCTTGTTCAATTTCCTCCCCCAAGAAAGGCCTCGTTATCCCTTCTGAAGTGAGTGGCATGCGAATGCGAACACAAGGAGATACCAAGGACCGCCCCCTTCCTATACATCCTTTTGACTGAATTCTTCGTAAGGTATGGTATGATGCGCGTCCGGCGAGACGGACAGGGTTCACCGAGATGAGACGGCGCGCATGGACTTACGGACCTCGACATCGATCGATTCTGATCTTTTCACATTGATCGCGAAGGGAGATCGTCGGGCCTTCGGGCGACTGTACGATCAATCCTCCCCAGTGCTCTTTACCCTGTCGTTCAGAATGCTCGGGGATCGAGAGGAGGCGGAGGATTTACTGCAGGAGGTCTACACCGAAGTCTGGCGCAAGAGCGTGCGGTACGATGAGCGGCGAGGCTCCCCTATGGCCTGGCTCATCACCTTAACCAGAAGTCGGGCCATCGATCGCCTGCGGGCTCGCGCGTCACGAGGACATGGCATGACCGATTCCATCGATGATGCGCCGATCGCCGACACGCAGGCGCATGATCCCACGCCATTCGATCGGCAAGCCGACGCGGAAGTACGGGTCCAGGTCATGAAAGCGCTGGTTGAACTGCCCGCGGCTCAACGTCAGGCGCTTGAACTCGCATACTACGAAGGCTTGTCGCATTCTGAAATTGCCGAGCGTCTCAAAGAACCGGTGGGCACGATTAAAACACGCATCAAGCTGGGCATGAGCAAGCTCAAAACGGCTTTGCAACCGTGCTGGAATTTTGACTAGCCATGACGCATGAAGAAATCGAAGACGCGATCCCCCTCTATGCCATAGGGGCATTGGATCGTTCGGAACGCACCGCTGTGGAGTCCCATCTTTTGACGGGATGTGGAACGTGCCATGTCCTGGCCAAGGACTACCAAGCCGTGGCCGGGCTGCTGCCGTTCGGCCTGCCATCCGCTGCGCCACCGTCAAAATCGAAAGTACTGGCGGCCGTTT
>JAICXS010000419.1 GCA_025934615.1 Nitrospiraceae bacterium | reverse complement strand
TAATGGTGCAAAAGTTGGGATTTAACCACACATACTGATGACCGAAACGTGGTGCCGTCCAGACCCACGCCCTTCGACGAGAGGGGAGCATCGGTGCCAAGCGCACCATTCCGGCCTCTTAGCGGTCCCTCTTGGCGACTCCTAAGAGATGAAATGCTCAAACGCTGCGTGGTGGAAAGCGAGAGCTCTGGCATCCTTCACTCTACGATGCGGCATGCGACGAAGTGAAGGCGGCGCGGGCCGGCTGAGGGTGCGCCCCGACGACGGCAGCAGATTTTTCATCTCGCTTAAGGGCAGATTTGAGCCGCAGGGCACATTTGGAGGACGGATATGAAGAACCGAAAAGACTGTTCCGAGCTGGATGAATCTTTACGCGAGACTTTCGAACGCTTTGACAAAGAGTATTTTGGAGGTCGCCTTTGTGGCTCTGGGTGGACTGTAACGTCGGAAGGGGATTTCGCGGGGTTCCACGGCCAAACCATTGATGGAAAGCGACAAACATTTGTGAGAGTATATGCACAGCGCATCGCAGACGAATTACAAGCCACTCTCATCCATGAGATGGCTCACGCTATTCTCCCAGTCGAAGTTGGCCATGGCGAACGTTGGGTTGCGGAGATGAAGCGACTGAAGGCAGCGGGTGCGCCTACGGAGAACTAGACTTCATTCCCGATTACGACGAGAATCGCTCCCTCGTAACATCATTCAGTGACGCAGCACGGTCCGGTGCTTCGTGGCTGGAGGCATCAGAATACCTGTTCGAACCGAAGATGGCCGAGGTTCGCAGGATTTGCAAACATTTCTTCGATTTAGAACGGGTTTCCCCAGGTTCAACTTCAGCACCGTAGGTGGCAGCATCCGAATCAGGAACTGCCGGCCCAGAACAGTGGCGAACGGAATGGGTTCACGATCTCCGCATGGTTTCGTAAGCAGTTTCGAATCATCCCAAGACGGAGCGCGGAGAGATGCACCGACTGAAGAAATAAAAGGGAACTTTAGGATGATGTATATCACCCTATACCCCCGAGGATGAAAGGCCACGCGCGCTCTCCATAATTTCGGAACTGAGCATGGGTAACAAAGGGTTCAATCGATCGAACTCTCGCACGCAGAACATTCGCCATCTGTTCAGCTCGTCAGCTATACTCGCCCTTTCCTTTCACGTACACATGCACGATGTTTGGATCAGCGAGTATTCAGCGCTTCACAAGAGCACCTTAGATAAGCTAACGCTGTGGGGAGCGGTGAATTTACTGCGGTTCACCCAATGAATCGCTTGCGAGGTCGAATCGACCAAATCATCATGTCGGCCATAGGGGAATGCCCGCAGCTCACTGAGGTAAGTCGAAAGCCACTCGGCATTTTCCGGCAGATAAACGTACCCACCCTCTATGGGGCTACAACAGGCGTACATACGCATCTTTTTATCACAATTCGGAGGCGGCACATACGGCTGGATACCCGCGTGACCGAGCGAGTGTAGTTCTTGAATGAGCGGTGTCCCAGACGATTTATCCTCAATCAATACCGTGCCGGGATTGAACTTCAACTTTTGCTCAATCACCGCCTTCTTCAAACCTGGAAAGTCCAACTTCGCCCGATACACGTCTACCAGGTACATGTCTGGAAACTTACCTGCATCCAACTCCGGATGTTGGTTGTAATCGTAATGCTTCATATAGAGATATACGACTAACCACGTAGTGCATACACTCCAGTCGCTAAACTCCCCCGGCGTCACAGCTGTGTCCCAGCTCTGTAGCCGGGCCGCACAGAACGGTAGCTGCTCTGGTGTGTATCTTCTAAACCAATTTGGTTTTACGATCCCACCGTCGCTGGGAACAGGCGATTGAAGGAACTGCGCGGAAAAGTTGTACGTGCCCATGCTCTCGCGCAAGCGATCTAACGTGGCACGATCTTCACGTTCTGGGTGTAACAAGTCCCCTAAACGTCGCGTGTAGGTAATGGAATTTCCGAACGGCGTTGTGATTTCGTACGTTTCGTCTTTGTCTGCAATTGCCGGAAATTCTAGCAGACGAACGTCTTCTGCGTTATTCGTGTCCAATATGTGCTGGACTAGATCATCCTCGTGTAACCGTTGCATGACAATTACGAAGCGACCCGTCCGCTGATTATTGAGCCGAGTGCGAAGTGTGCGGGAGAACCACTCGTTTACTTTTTTTCTGGCGACCTGAGAGAATGCGTCTTCCGGTTTGAGAGGATCATCTACGATCACGATGTCACCGCCGTAGCCAGTCACGACGCCACCTACAGAGGTGGCCAGTCGTACCCCGTGTCGAGTGGTCAGCAATTCGTCCAGAGGCGGGCGTTTCGACGATAGATGGGTGGCCGGAAACAATGCTCTATACAGCGGACTCTGCATCAGAGCGCGACACTCGGTCGCAAACTTATCCGCTAGATCCTGCGCATAGGAAACACAAATTATTTGGGCGCTAGGATTGTGTCCCAGCAAATAGGCAGGAAGACACACAGAAGAACAGTGGCTTTTGAGTGAGCGTGGCGGCACGCAGATTACTGTGATCGGCTTGCTTGTTCCTGATCGCACTTTGTCCAGTTCATCGCACATCACATCCAAGTGCCAATTCGGCAAGAATTCAGTGCGAGGATTAAGCTCAAGAAAGGCACGCTCCACGAAAACTCGAAAGCTATTCCTTACGAATTCATAGAGTGCGTTTTGATAGTCTCGTGCATCCATTTTCGTCACTCATTCGTAGATGGGGCATACTGCTTCAAAAGGCTGAGAATCAGTTTTCTATCTTGCTCGTTGAGGCTTGTCGGCTCCGCTGCTGTCGCAGAATTCTCCTCGGTGTCCACCCTGAGCGACGCTATTATGTAAATTGCTCGCAACTCGCCGCTCGCAGCCTTGTTCACAAGCTGCTTCGTAATCACTTCCTGTTTAGAGACCGCCTTGGATTTCCCGTTTTCTTTAATGACCACTTTTTCCTG
>JAICXS010000018.1 GCA_025934615.1 Nitrospiraceae bacterium | reverse complement strand
TGTGGGTTCGCACGACAAAACCACAGGGTCGAGGGTCGACGGTCGAGGTTCGAGGCTCTGGGAGCCGGGGGCAAGAAGGATAGTATGCCGGTGAGAAAACGTCATCCCGTCTCTCAAACGCCGAACGCCAAACGTCGAACGTTGAACGGTTCCTCCCGAACCTCGAATGCCCATCTCTATGCGGTGATCCTCGCCGGCGGAAGCGGCACCCGATTTTGGCCGCTGAGCCGCCATCTCTATCCTAAACAACTGCTTCGAATCATGGGCGGGGAGACGTTGATTCAGCAAACCGTGCGTCGCGTGTTGGGCTGCGCGACGCCTGACCATATTTGTATTTCCACCAATGCCTTGCAGGCCGAGTCTATCCGTTTTCAACTTGCCGAATGGAAGGATGCGCTTCAGAACAATTTTCTTTTGGAGCCCGAAGGACGGAATACGGCCCCCGCGATCGCGTTGGCGGCCTATCACGTGATGCAACACGATCCGGACGGTGTCATGCTGGTGCTTCCCGCCGATCATGTCATTAAGGAGGAGGCGCGATTTCGCGCCGCCGTGTCATTGGCAACTCGACTGGCAGCCGATGGCCATCTGGTGACGTTTGGAGTCACGCCGATCAGACCGGAAACGGGATATGGGTACATCCAGCCGAACCGAAAAATCCGTCTCAGGAGCGCTGGCGCATTGGTTGGCCATCCCGTCGCTCGATTCGTGGAAAAACCGGACGCCCCAACGGCCAGGCGCTATCTCCGTTCGGGGAATTACTATTGGAACAGCGGCATGTTCGTCTGGCGGGCTTCGGTTATTGTCGAAGAGCTGGCACGGCATCAGCCTGCGCTCATGCGTGCCGTACAAGCCTTGGCCCCGATGGCGAAGCCGAATGGTGTGTCCGAGGAGTTCACGGGCGCCCATAAACAATTGCCGTCGGTTTCGATCGATCATGGTGTCATGGAACGCTCGTCCCGAGCGGCGGTCATTCCCGTCAGCTTTACCTGGTCGGACGTCGGCAATTGGAGCAGCTTGGAAGAAGTGGCCGTGCTCGACCGGAACCGCAATGTGGTGAGTGGGAAAGTGATGGATTTGGAGAGCCATAATTCGGTGCTCTATGCCGATCAGCGAGTGGTCGCCACAATCGGTCTGAGCGATATGATCGTCGTCGATACCGCTGACGCCACCTTAGTGTGTCCGAAGTCGCGCGCGCAGGATGTCAAAACGATCGTAGAGATGCTGAAGAAGCAAGGCGCCCCGGAGCACCTTGAACACCGAACGGTGTTTCGTCCTTGGGGTTCGTATACGGTGCTGGAGGAAGGCCCAGGGTATAAAGTGAAACGTGTAACGGTCAATCCAGGCGGCCGGCTCTCGCTTCAACTGCACCATCAGCGCACCGAACATTGGGTCGTGATTGCCGGGACCGCGCGGGTGACGTGCGGCGGCAAAGTCTATGATCTCACAGTTGGGCACAATACGGCGATTCCAATGGAAACACAGCATCGATTAGAAAACCCGGGCGCCGACACGCTTCATATCATCGAAGTTCAAAACGGTCCCTATCTTGGGGAAGACGATATCGTGCGGTTTCAAGATGATTATGGACGACTTAAAGATCGTTAATCGTTCAATGATCTCGAGGAGGTTTTCTTTTCAATTTGAAGTCTGTAGTGTCGAGTAACGGTGAACGAATAACAAGAATCCGAGGGCGCTTTTCAGAGAATATGACATTCGAGGCATCGTCGGCCAAGAACTGACCGAACCGGTTGCCGAGCAGATCGGCCGGGCCTATGCGACCGTGGCACGCGCTCAGCATGCTACATCGGTGACGGTTGGACGCGACGGCCGTGACAGTTCTCCCGCGCTGCGCGATCGATTGATCCGCGGCCTGACGGCCGGCGGCCTGGATGTCATCGATATCGGCATGGTGCCCACGCCGGTCCTCTATTTTTCTCTCTTTCACCTCAAGGTCGATGGCGGCGTGATGATCACGGGAAGCCATAATGCCGCCGAGTACAACGGCTTCAAGCTCTGCCTCGGAAAAGAAGCCTTGCATGGCGAAGGCATTCAGCAGTTGAGAAAGGTTATGGAAGCCGGCACATTTTCATCGGGAACGGGGCAGATCACGGAGCAGCCCATGCTGCCTGAGTATCTCGCCTATCTCAAACAGAGTTTCGCCGCGGTGAAGGGTGATTCGTTGCATGTCGTTATCGATTGCGGCAACGGGGCCGCCGGTCTCGTGGCGGAGCAGGCCATGACGCAATTGGGTTGCCGAGTGACTGGGCTGTACTGCAACGTAGACGGCCGCTTTCCCAATCATCATCCCGATCCAACCGTGGTCGAGAATCTGCAAGATCTCATCCGAACCGTGAAGGAAACCAAAGCCGACATGGGAATCGGCTATGACGGCGATGCCGATCGCATCGGCGCGGTGGATGAACAGGGCAACATTTTGTGGGGCGATCGTCTCATGGTCGTTTTCTCGCGGGATATTTTGGAAAGCCGGCCGGGAAGCACGATTTTATCCGAGGTCAAGGCTTCGCACACGCTCTACGACGACATTCGCCAACGTGGCGGTCGTCCCATTATGTGGAAGACCGGGCACTCGCTGATCAAAGCCAAGATGAAAGAGGAATCGGCCGTGCTGGCGGGCGAGATGTCGGGGCACATGTTTTTCGCCGACCGCTACTTCGGCTACGACGATGCGATCTATGCCTCGTGCCGGCTCGTCGAAATTCTTGCGAAGACTGGTAAGCCGCTCTCGTCGCTGATTGCAGATCTGCCCCGCACCGCCGTGACGCCTGAAATTCGTGTCGATTGTCCCGACGCGCACAAGTTTGAACTCGTGACGCGCGTGCAACGTCGATTGGTGGAGCATGCGAGGGCGAAGTCGCTGTTACCTGGTTCGGATCTCACGATTCGGGACGTTGTGACCATCGATGGAATCCGTGTGTCTTTTGATGACGGATGGGGTCTCATCCGTGCGTCGAATACCCAACCGGCCTTAGTGCTGCGGTTTGAAGCCTCGACGCCCGAACGGTTGGCGGTCATTCGGACCGTGATTGAATCCGAGTTGGAGTCGGCCAAGCGTTCGCTGGAAAGGTGACCACGGGACTGCCATCGTTCGTCGGCCTGTCGACGAAACGCTCCCGTTTCCGGCAGATCCTTCTTCTTATTGGACTGCTGTTCTCCTCGGCTCAACTGATTCACTCTGAGACGAATGCCGTAGGCGATCAGGCTTCAGCGCATCCATTCGCTGCCGGGGAACGTTTCACGTACGCCATCACCTTCCTTGGAATGCGGGCAGGAACCGCCGTGATGGAGGTGCAGGACACTGCCCCTGTTGAAGGGCATCGAGCGCTGAAACTCCTCTCGACCGCCAAGTCGAGTCCCACCGTCACGAAATTCTATCCGGTCGATAATCGAGTCGAATCCATTATCGATGCCGAGAGCCTCCTGCCCTATCACTTGATGTTCACACGGCGCGAGGGAAAGAAGAAAAATGACTTTGATGTGACGTTTCATCGTGCGACAG
This sequence comes from Nitrospiraceae bacterium, assembly GCA_025934615.1. Lineage (GTDB taxonomy): Bacteria > Nitrospirota > Nitrospiria > Nitrospirales > Nitrospiraceae > JAICXS01. Next base: position 7,676 of record JAICXS010000018.1, on the reverse strand, counting down.
GCACCGTGCTGTCGATCAAAGACGGGACTAGTGAGACGTTGCCGATGCCCCCCGGAACCCATGATCTGATTTCGTGTCTCTATTACATCCGGAATCTTCCTTCCATTCAAGTCGGTTCGTCCGTCATGCTGAACATCCACCATGATAAGAAAAACTATCGCGTGGAAGTACGCACGGAAGGCGTGGAAAAAGTCCAGGGACTGCACGGGGAGGTGGAAGCCATTCGGCTCTTGGTGATTATGCCGTTTCAGGGACTCTTCCTCAACGAAGGCAACATCCGCGTATGGCTGACGAATGATGCGCACCGCGTTCCGCTTTTGATGAAGGCCAAAGTCATCATTGGATCGGTGGCCGCTCGCCTGATCCGTTGACAGAATGTTGAAAAAGGCCTCTTCTCACCTGCCCTCCCTAGGGCGCCGGGACGCGCTTTTCCCATGCTTTGTTCTCGCATCGCTCAGGGGCTCAACGTATCGCATAGAGTACGTCTTCCCCCTTCGGTCGCTGCGGTCTCGCTGAAGACCTTTTGACATCCTGTCTTAACCTTAACGTCCGATTGCGCCTCGTTTTCAAAAACCTATATAATCGTCCCATTACTATCGGGACGCGCATGCCAGTATCATCGACGACCTTAGCGAACCATCTTCTGCAGCAGCAGACTCTTCATCGCGGGTTGACACACGAGCTTTCGCAGATCATCGGACACATTGCCCTCACCGGTAAGGTCATCGGCCGAGAATTGACCGAAGCAGCCCTCCATGGCGCGCTCGGCCTCACCGGTGAAACGAATGTGCAGGGGGAAGCCGTTCAAAAGCTCGATGAGCGGGCCAATGAGCTGTTTGTGCAGACGTTTGAAGGTCAGGGCGGCGTGGTCCGGGCGATCGTGTCCGAAGAGATGGACAAGCCATGCGAGGTCGGCGGACATGCCGGCGCTCGTCCGGGCGAGCATGCGCTCTTTCTCGATCCCCTCGACGGGTCATCGAATCTCGATGCGAATATGACCGTAGGGTCTATTTTTTCGATTCATCGTGTGCAGGGCCATGTTCAACCGGATGTCGAGACGGAGCTGCTGAAGCGGGGACGCGACCAAGTTGCGGCCGGCTATGTGCTCTATGGGCCGGCCACCGTGTTAGTGTATACCTGTGGCGCCGGCGTATATCAGTTTACCCTCGATCGAGGCATCGGAGAGTTTGTGCTGTCCGGAAGCCGGCTGAAAATGCCGGCGCGAGGGAAGGTGTATAGCGCCAACGAAAGTAATTATGCCAAGTGGCCGCGCGGCGTGCAGCGGTTCGTCGATTATCTTCGCGACAAAGACGCGGCGACGGGTCGGCCCTATGCTTCGCGCTATTCAGGGTGTTTGGTTGCGGACGTGCATCGATTTCTGACCGGCGGCGGCGTGTATCTGTATCCCGGAGAAATCAGTAAGCCGGAAGGCAAGCTGCGGTTGATGTATGAAGCCGCGCCGCTAGGGTTTATCATCGAACAAGCCGGGGGGCTGGCCAGCACAGGCACTGAGCGGATTGGCGACATTCTTCCTACGGCCGTTCACCAACGCATCCCCCTGATCATCGGTAGCCATGAGGACGTCGGTAAGGCCGAAGAATTCATTCAAGATAGACAATAAAGTGTTCACCGTTCACTATGCGAAGATCTTTGTGTCTTCTAATTTACGTTTAGCGAATAAGGATTAACGTCCTTTGTACAGCATATCGGAGGTTTAATATGACACCCCGCGTCCGAGAGATTTTAAGCTGGTACGGAAGTGACAACCCCGGTACAAAAGCGAATCTGGCACGGTTGCTGGGCCACGGGAACCTGGCCGATACTGGCCGACTGGTGATTCTTCCCGTCGACCAAGGCTTCGAGCATGGACCGGCTCGAAGTTTTGCGCCGAACCCGCCCGGCTATAACCCGCTCTATCACTTCGAACTGGCTCTCGAAGCCGGCTGTAACGCCTACGCCGCTCCTCTCGGGTTCTTAGAGGCCGGGGCCGACCAATATGCCGGCGCGATTCCCCTGATTCTCAAGCTGAACAACCATGATGTCTTGCACGATGAGAAAGATCCTTTGTCCGCGGTCACCGGAAGCGTACAGGATGCCCTTCGGCTCGGATGTGTGGCGGTCGGCTTCACGATCTACCCTGGGTCTGCGCACAGCACCGCCATGTACGAACAATTACGCGACATTGCTGAAGAAGCCAAGGCCTGCGGATTAGCGGTCGTTGTGTGGTCCTATCCGCGTGGCTCCGGGTTGAGTAAGGAAGGCGAAACGGCGATCGATGTCGTGGCCTATGCCGCCCAGATCGCCGCGCAGCTCGGCGCTCATGTGATCAAGGTTAAATTACCGACCGATCACCTTGAACAAGCCGCGGCCAAGAAGATCTATGAAAGCGAAAAGGTGCCGATTAAGTCTCTGGCGGAGCGCGTTCGCCATGTCGTGCAAAGTTCTTTTAACGGCCGGCGTATCGTGATCTTTTCCGGCGGGGCGAAGAGCGCGGACGCAAATGTATACGAAGAGGCCCGGGCCATTCGTGATGGCGGCGGCTTCGGTTCGATCATCGGCCGAAATTCCTTCCAACGTCCCAAAGCTGAAGCGATCAAATTCTTACAAACCGTGATGGGCATCTATAAGGGAGAGAAGCCGTAGGGAAGGATGAGATGAGGTTACGATTGGGCGCGGATTCGCTTCCTTACAAGCCCTTAACCGTGACTTAATCCTCAGCGTGCATAAGGACTCGCGTGAACGACTACGAATCCCCCAAATCGCCCGGCCGCCGTTCTACCTCCCTCTGGGTGAGCCTCCTTCTGTTGGGGGCCGGTGTCGTGATCGGTTTGGCGGTCGCGTCGGATCTGGGATGGCTGCCGTTCGGCCATGCGGTCCGGGAGCCTGCAGCGGTCCCGAATGATATACCGGCTCCCACAGTCGTCGCCATTCCACCGGCCTTTGTCCCAGGGTCGGATCAGAATTTTGTGCGAATTGCCAAAGCGGTGACACCGGCGGTCGTCAATATCTCTACCACTCGGCAAGGACGTGAAGGGGGCGGGCAGCATGGTACTCCGTTCGACGATCCATTTTTTCGCCGGTTTTTCGGCGATGAGTTTTTCCGTCGGTTCGAAGCGCCGAAGGAGCGAAAAGAACGGAGCCTGGGATCGGGCGTGATTGTGGACGCCAGTGGGTTGATCGTAACGAACAATCATGTCGTCAACAAGGCGGACGAAATCAAAGTCATGCTGTCCGATAAACGCGAATTTAAAGCCAAGCTGGTTGGGACGGATTCGAAGACGGATCTCGCGCTGCTGCGCGTAGAGGCCGATGGCTTGCATACGATTCCCTGGGGCGATTCCGATACGCTCGAAGTCGGCGAGTTCGTCTTGGCGGTCGGCAATCCCTTCGGTCTGAACCAGACGGTCACCATGGGCATTGTCAGCGCAATTGGACGGGCGAGCATGGGAATTGCCGAGTATGAGGATTTTATCCAAACCGATGCAGCGATCAATCCCGGCAATTCGGGCGGTGCGCTCGTGAATGTGAGAGGCGAGTTGATCGGCATCAACACGGCCATCTTCAGTCAGAGCGGCGGCAATATGGGGATTGGATTCGCTGTGCCAAGCGGGATGGCGCGCTCCGTCCTCGAGCAATTGATCAAGGGTGGAAAGGTTGTGCGTGGATGGCTGGGCGTGTCGATTCAGGACCTCTCACCCGAACTCGCGCAGCAGTTCGGCATGACGGAGACGAAAGGCGTCCTGGTGAGCGAGGTGCTGGATGGCAGCCCGGCGAAACGGGCGGGCCTCGATCGCGGCGATGTGATCCTCGAATATGACCGCAAGCCCGTGGAGAGTCCCAGCCAGCTCCGGAATGCAGTGGCCCGGACCGCGGTCGGCAAGAAAGTCACGATCAAATACGTTCGGGACAAGCTGATGAAGACAGTCGATATTGCGATCGACGAGCAACCCAAGTCCATTGCGAAGGCCGGCGGCGAAGAGTCGGAAGAGTCGGCCAGTCCTGCGGGGTTTTTATCCGATCTTGAAGTTCGCGATATGACGTCCGAGGTCGCGCGGCGGCTTGGACTGTCACAGGCTGAAAAGGGGGTGGTGATCGTTCAAGTTCGCTCGGGGAGTGTCGCGGAGGAGGCCGGCCTGAAGGAGGGAGATGTCATTCTCGAGCTCAACCGACGGCAGGTGACCAACCTCCGGTCCTATGAAAGCGCGGCATCGCATGTGTCAAAGGACCAGCCGATACTCCTGCTCATCAAACGCCAAGGCCGCACGCTCTACATTACGTTGAAATCATAGCGATGCCCTTATTCAAAGGAGTAACGGTCTTGGTGGGATCAATCACATGGAAAGGGGGTGCAATGATGGTACGACGAATCAGCTTCGTCCTCCTTAGTGCCCTTGCGGGAATGGCCCTTTTCCTACGAGGAGAAGAGCCCAACGGCGCCTTCCTACTTCAGGGATTTGCAATCGGCGCCGCCACCGGCGGCTTAATTTTATTCGGTGAATATATCCTTCAGCGATTATCCTATGGCGTGGTCGTCGGCGGTACACTGGGCCTGGCGGTTGGACTGCTGCTCACCGGCTTGGTCGAATGGGTTGGGAGTGTCGTGTTCGATGTCGAAACCGTCCTTTTTCATATTACCGGTCTGGTTTTTTTATTGGGACTTCCGTATTTAGGTTTAGTCCTTGGCGCAAAATTCGGACAGGAGAAAATTGCCGGCCCGGTCAAACGTTCCGAGCATGGTGTCGAGACACTGAGCCGTAAGATTCTCGATACGAGCGTGATCATCGATGGGCGCGTATCCGACCTTGTGGAAACGGGATTTTTGGAAGGGACGTTTTTAGTGCCGCAATTCATTTTGCATGAGTTGCAGCATATTGCCGATTCTTCGGATTCGCTCAAGCGAGCCCGTGGCCGCCGTGGACTCGATATTCTCAATAAGATTCAAAAGATGGTGGATGTCGACGTGCGCATTATCGACGACGATTTTCCGCATGTGAAAGATGTGGATTCGAAGATCGTCGTCCTGGCCAAGAAAATCGGCGCCAAAGTCATTACCAACGATTTGAATCTCAACAAGGTGGCTGAACTGCAAGGTGTGCGCGTCCTGAATATTAACGAACTCTGTAACGCGCTCAGGCCGGTGGTCTTGCCGGGTGAAACCATTCGGGTCTTTGTGCTGAAAGAAGGAAAAGAAGCCGGGCAAGGCGTCGCCTATTTGGACGATGGGACGATGATTGTCGTCGATAATGCCAAACGCTGCATCGGCCGGAACGTGGACGTGATGGTCACCAGCGTCTTGCAAACGACGGCCGGACGAATGATTTTTACACGCCTGAAGGAAGAGACCGAGAAGGAGGAGTTCCAGAGCGCGCGTGGGTAGTTGGAAAGTATGGTAAGGCAGGCTCCTCGAACCGCGGCGGTCGTTCCTGCCGCCGGACGCGGTCTTCGTATGGGAGGCGCTACGCCTAAGCAGTTTCTGACGTTGGGCGGCCTGCCGATTCTCGTGCATGCTCTCCGTGTCTTGGAAGAATCCCCCGCCGTCACCGAAATTATTCTGACGGTCCCGGCTGCCGATCGAGAATACTGCCTGAACGAAATCGTCGCCCGTTACAAGTTTCGCAAAATCACGAAAGTGGTGCCCGGTGGTGAGCACCGGCAAGACTCCGTGCGCCATGGGCTTGCCCAACTGGATCAAAGCGTTGACATGGTCCTAATTCATGATGCAGTCCGCCCGTTTCTTACGGTGGACATGGTGGCTCGGGTGATTGATGCGGCAGCGAAGCATGGAGCCGCCGTCGTCGCGATTCCCCTGCGCGACACGATCAAGCGGGTGGACGCCGGTGGTCTGATCGAATCGACCGTCGATCGCAGCCATTTGTGGTCGGCACAAACGCCTCAGGCATTTCAACGCTCGCTGCTACAGGCGGCGCATCGCAAAGCCCACTTAGAGCACTACCAGGCAACGGACGACGCGCAATTGATGGAGTGGCTGGGGCATCCCGTAACGACTGTGGAAGGCAGCGGCGAAAATATGAAGATCACGCGGCCGGAAGACCTCAGGATCGGAGAAGCGATCCTGGCGGCGCGGGAAATGCCCAAGAAAGTAATTCAGTAATGGAGTAAGTGAGATTGAAAAACTCGATTCAATTACCGAGTTACTTAATTGCTAACGTTCTCTTGGGGTGTTACTCCATTCGCCACTTACTTCTGGAGGCCTCATGCGCGTAGGCATCGGATATGACATCCACCCGCTCGGCAAGGGACGCAAGCTGATACTGGGGGGCTTAGAGATTCCGCACGCACAAGGCTTGATTGGTCATTCCGATGCAGATGCTTTGGTGCACGCCGTGTGTGATGCGTTGCTGGGCGCCATGGGTGAAGGCGACCTAGGACGCCATTATCCGAGTTCCGATCCTCGATACAAAGATATCTCCAGCCTGAAACTCTTAGAGGACGTGTCCGGGATGCTGAGCACAAAAGGTTTTCGACTCGTCAATCTCGATACGGTCATTATCGCGCAAGCGCCCCGATTAGGCCCGCATCTGGACACCATGCGGACTCGAATCGCGGAGGTCCTCAACGTCAACGCGGCACAGGTGAACGTCAAGGTAAAAAGTGGGGAAGGTCTGGATGCCGTCGGGCGAGAGGAAGCCATCGCGGCCCAGGCGATTTGCATGATTGCGCCTGCCTAAGGTAGGCTAAACGCGCTATGTTTTCTTCGATCCGACAGGATTTGCGGGCGGTGTTCGATCGGGATCCATCGGCCACCAGCACGCTCGAAGTCATTCTGACCTATGCAGGCTTTCATGCGCTTCTGGCCTATCGTGTCTCGCATTGGCTCTCAATACACCATGTTCCATTTGTCCCGCGGGCCATTTCTCAAGTGGCTCGCTTGCTCACGGGAATTGAAATCCATCCTCGAGCGACGATCGGAAAAGGCTTTTTCATCGATCACGGCATGGGTGTTGTCATCGGCGAGACGGCTGAAATCGGCGATTACGTCACACTCTTTCAGGGCGTGACCTTAGGAGGAACCGGCAAGGAACGTGGCAAGCGCCATCCTACAGTGGGGAATCACGTCGTAGTGGGTGCGGGTGCGAAAATACTCGGCGGCATTCGAATCGGCGACAATGTGAAGGTGGGGGCTAATTCGGTCGTCCTTAAATCCGTGCCCGCCAATTCAACGGTAACCGGTGTGCCGGCCCGTGTGATTAAAATGGAGGGAAACCGCCTGCCAGAAGCCACGATGGATCACATTAATCTGCCTGATCCCATCGCAGACCGCTTCTTAGCTCTCGAACAGGAAATTATTGACCTTCGCAAGAAATTGGAAAACCGGCAGGATCGATGAGGAAGCCTGTCTACTCGGCGAACGGCGAAGATCGAAGGCGTATTGTCAATCAGCTCGCCGCCGCCATCGCGGCCGACCCCAATATCACGTTCGCGTATCTGTATGGTTCATTGTCGACATGGACCTAGTCCAGAGCCGATGTATGTTGCGCACCTGACCAGCGCCTCGCCGGTCTCGTCCCGTTTCCCAGATGTCCGCATCATCAACGATGGCCCCCGTGTCGTTTCTCTATCATCTATTGAAGGGCCCGGCCGATCCATGTTCAGGACGATGAAGTCCTGACCAACAACCTCATGAAACGGACCGTCCGCCAAGTATCTCGATATGG
>JAICXS010000014.1 GCA_025934615.1 Nitrospiraceae bacterium | reverse complement strand
CTTGGAAAACGCCTCCACAATCTTCGGATCGTAGCCTTTACAACTAAAAATATCGAGATACGCTCGATTCGTATCGTTGGCAAAGTGCCCACTGATAAGCGAGGTCTCGATGAGCTGGATCATCGAATAGCCGGCAACCCGCCCTTCGCCGAAATGGACAATTTGGCACTCACCATATCGTTTCATGCCGATCAAGTCGCAGAGCGCGACGACATAGGCTTCGATGTGCCGGCGGTCTTGAATGGTCTCGGGATGGCAGTCTTGAAGGTCGACGGAGGTGGATAGGCCCCACGCTTTCCCTTCCCCGACGAGGTCTTCACCCGTATCAGCCGGGGACAGTGTTGGGGCCAGCGTTGGAAAGATCATGCTCTCTGCACTAAGGGGTGCGCTCATAGGAAAGTCACCTCCGGTTAAGGGTTACAGCCCAACAATTGGGGCCGCACTATAGAGCAGTGGCTGCTCAGTGTCCAGAAACTTTTTCATGACCCACGAACTTTTTCATGGATTGACAAGCTCCTGGCCGTCGGCGACAATTATCCATGCCGACCATCCCCATCAATCAATCCAATCCAGCCGCCGGGCCGCTGTCCGATATTCCTGACCGCTCGTGCACCTGGTGTAAAATTCCCATGATGAAACGCCTGGTAGCCGGAGGACGGTTTATTCACTACACCTGCCCTCAGTGCATTTTTCAGCACACGACCAAGAATCCCTCTCAAGCGCCTCAGTCACCTAACGAAATACCTTATTGATCGCGGCTCGGTCATTCGACGGCTCGTCACCGACCGGACGATAGGCCTTTATACTGGCGCCAATTTGCGTCCGCTATCCAAATTCGAACAATCGCTTAAGCGGCTGATTTCTTAATCCACTACCCGAATCCAGAATTCGGAATCTCTTCTATACTTGATCAGTCGGTCGTGCGTGATCGACTATCAAAGGAGGACATTATGAAAGCCAGTAGGACGCTGACACGATTCGCGCTGGGAATGAGCCTCGCGGCTGGACTCATAGGAATGCTGCCGGGGACTGAGGCGTATGCCGGCTCAGCGACGGCGCCACCGGCCATTGTCGCGAAGGCGCCGATCTGCAATCCGTCAAGTCATCCGAAGATCGTCAAGGTGACACCTGATACCGTGAAACCAGGCGATAAAGTGACGATCAAAGGCAACCATTTTGGAACAAAGGAATGTTTCCACAATGTGTCATTCGGATCGTCCAGCACCGACTTCAAATATATTAACGAGACGACGCTGGAAGCGACGGTACCATCATTAAAGGCAGGCATCGCCGCGATCAATATCTTGACGGAGGGCGGCAGCTCTCAATCGGTGGTATTGGTCAACGCCAAGTAGTCGGCACATCGGCTCGGCTACGACTTGTAGCCGAGCCACACAGACGGCGTCTCATCTTGGAATCTTCCTCCCTAATAGGTTACGGTGTGAAGGTCTACCGGTCTCCCAGCATCCTGCTCCACCCAAAACTTGACTCGTCCAATAACCCGGCCATCGTCCGTTTCGACATCTACTCGCCATTCTCCGGGCTGCACACGTTGTTTGATGGAATAGCCGCGATAGCCGCCTTCTCGGCCGCCTGAAATCCGAATCGGAATACGATCGGTCGTTGAAAAACTACCTTTCTCTCCTGGCTTCCCTGGACTACCCATGCGATGTTGCCACCGATGATACACGGTGGTTTTCAGGTCGACCGGAGCAAACACGGCGGTAAAGCAATACACCGGTCCCTCACCGAGAAAGGAATTGTCCGAACGTTTCATCACTTGATACCAAGCAGGTTTTTCGAACGTGAGCTGATAGGCGCCATCCACCTTCCCCCCCTGATGATAGATGCCGCCCAACTTTAAGGAGAGGGGGACGGGAGGAATCCAGTTCAAGAAGTAGAATGCAACCAAGACTGCCACGACCGCGACGGCTGGAAGACCGGCCTTCACCGCTTCTCTCCGCGAACGTCCCGTCTCACCCTCGTACACCAATTCCAGCACGCGTAAGGACAATGCCAAACTCAGTACGGCACCGAGTACCACCATAATCCAGTTCATAAGACCTGTGAGTACCGGTAAGAAGAAGGTGAAAAAGCAAAACGCGACGAGCGCATAGAGACTGACAAGCAGTTTGAGGTTGGAAAGTCGGTCGTGCAGGAACTCATTCCCCACCAGCAGGACGACCAGCACCGCAAAGAACACGGCCGTCGTCGTCAAAGATGCGCTTTGTGAATAGAAAATGGTGTACGCGCTGAACAGGCCGCCCAGTAGAAACTGGATGGCCATAGGATAGTACGGTTCCGCGCGAGCGACAAAATGGGAGGCGTTCGCTGTGCCAGCCTGCCGATCACGAGCCTTACCAAAATCGGCTCGCCCCTTGAGCACGATCAGGGCACCCAGGAGAACCAGGTAGAGGAGCAAAATTAAATTGTCGAGCAGACGGTCGATCCGTGTCAGCGTAACGGTATCGTACGTCACGCCGGCGAAAAAGAAGACCACGGGCAGGAACGGTTTGGCAAGCGCTGCGCGCAGTCTGGTGGAAAATGGAGTCACAGACGAGTGCAGCGATGTGACGGGCGACCTCGATACCGCATACGGTAAGTATAGCCAATCTAATTATCCGTGGCGCCGTTGCCGGCTAGCAGGTTATTTGAGACCGAACGGGAAAGATCCGCTGGGGAGACGATCGGCCGCCGTAGGAGGCGTTCATGAATAATCACGGCTAGGGAAATGGCGGAAGCGGAGCCACGATGACAGGAAGCCCGAGGAGCTGTTTCAGCCAGGGCGCCATCTCGTCTTCAGGCAGTGGGGCCCGGTTCAATCGCGCCTCTAATTGAAACGCCCCATCGATGCCCACAATGCCAATAATGGCCGATGCATCATCTTGGCCGGCCAGCATGTCTTGAGTCTGAAATTCACACAATGTGGCATAGAGCCTTCCGGTCGGCGCAATGGTGCCGAGGATTTCCGGGATCTCATCCAACGGACAATGAACCGAGCAGCGGTACACGGAGCGCGACCCCGGTTCTACAGCCTGAAAGTCCGTCAAGGCTTCTTCTGAAAAGCCGGTTAAATAGGCCCGAACGGTCGCCGGATCCTCATAGGTAGACGCCAAGCGACTGGCGGGCACGAGAAACTCAAAGGCATCCGATGAATTATATTCGAATTGAGAAGGCCCGAACGCATCCGGCCAGGAGCAGAAGAGTGGCGCGCGGGCATCCTCCGACGCGATGACGACCTGATCGTGGATGATGTGCGCCTTCAACGGCACATCGAGCAATGCGATCGCTTCATGAAACGCCGCTTGGCGGTCTTCCAGCCAAAGTGACCGTTGACCGTCGGCCCGGGTCTCTCCCGGTGTAATGACGTCGGCGGTATGCAATCGCACGCGAATGAAGGCATGCGTATGGCGAAAGCCCAGCCAGAACATGGCCCGCGGCAAAATCGTGCGCAACGGCATCGTGATATTCCAAGGATGGCTGATCGAACAATACGTGCCGACCTCCTGATAGCGTTGATAGACGGTATGGAATGCGCCCGCGAGCAGAAAAAAGTCGCCCTGCCATGCGTCTCGAATCTGTACTAACGTAATATCTTCAGTCGCCCATGGATCCAACCGATCCAGTTCGTCAGGCGTCTCTACCGCCCATTCTTCAATATAGGCAATGATATCCTTCGCCGGACTGGCCGGCTTCAGCCCTAAGCCGGCGAGTCGCTCACCTACCGCTAGTACCTGATGGAAGTCCAGCCTCCCTTGAGTTTCCCACCGCCGCTCCCGCATTTCCTATTGCTTCTCCCCCACCTTGCAGGCATTCGTCTAAGGAGGGACGGCACTGTGCGAGCACAAAGGGCTCCTGACCGTCCCTCCGTTCTTCACTTAATCTGCAACAATCCCTGTTCCACTTTGGCATCCTCCATCAGGCGGTCCACACTATCTTTCAGCATCGCATCGAGCGCATCCTGCACATCTCGGTCATTAAAAAAGACGACTTTTTTATCGCGCGACCCGTGAAGACTCATGCGAGCCACACTGCCGTCCTTTTGGTTGCGGGCCTGAAGAGCCACGCGCATCTTCACCGAAATTTCTGTAGACAACGCTTTACTGGTGGCCTGAGCCACAAATTCCTGGACTACTCCGGTGATCACGGCATCGACATCGGTCCGATTCGCGGTCGCCTCGCCGGGCAGCGCCAAAGTCACTTGCCATCCCTTCTGTTTGAGATAATCCGCCATAAATTGCGCGATGACATATCCCGGCATGTCGTTCCACACCGCATACGAGGTATACCCTCCTCCAGCATGGGTGCGCCGACCGATCGGCCCTTTTTCAGGCCGCTGGTCGTCGAACGGCACAATGACGGCCGTCAGCGTATCGCGGGAGACCGTCATATCGGTACGGTCTGCGGGAAGAGTCCCCGGATATAGCATGACGGTCTCGCCTTTTCCCGCACAGCCGCCCAGGACAAGCAAAAGTACGATGGTGAACCACGACCACATCACTCGAATCAAAGCCAACCTCCTTGTAAGAATGCTAGCGAAGCGTCCAAGAAGTAAGCATGTCTTGCCGGAAAATGCTAGCGCATCCTGACATCCAGTGAAGGTCGCTCCGTAGACCACCACCCAAAGCGATACTGACATTGGGACAGAGCCGTCAAGAGCACGGCGACGACAAGAATAAGCAACAGGCCTTTGGTTGTTGTTGGAAGACCCGGTCCCTCTGCCACAGAAGGCACTTCCCGTCCACAGAATCGACACACATTCGCGGGAGGCCGAATCGATTCGGCGCAGAACGGGCAGGGCCGCCGCCGTGGTGGAAGCATAAAGAGCAGAAGACCAACCAACGGAGTTGCGATCAGTGAAAGAAGAAACCACCCGACCGCAGAACGACCGAATTCTCGCGAAGCCAGTACGGCCACGGCGAGGGCCAGAAGACTGTACAGGCCGATCCCGATCTCCATAGTATCCGCACTATGCCTGAAATACTGTCAACTCTATGCCGGCAGCTAGGCGGTAATGACCGGCAAGATTGACTGAAAGGCCTCCCGCCCGGACTCAATCAGGCGCCCCTCGATCACGAGCGGATCATCATGCCGGACAAACCGCGAGAGCTTGAAGAAGCGACGACCCGCCAGGACCGCAGCGACCTCAGATTTACGATCGTGGGTCACAGGCAACGTATAGCCTGGACCCTGCTTCCACTCCCATGGTGAAGGACTCAAGGAGAGATGAAGACTCTTGCCGGCCACTAGGTGATAGCGGGTCATGAAGTTCTGTTTATACTGGAGCAGCATTGCGCCTTCGACGATCATGGCAAAGACAAAATGATGGCCCCACCAGAAGAGAGAGCGAAAGGTAAACTTCTCCTCCCCTTCGAAGTGTTTGGGAAAATCGAGGTACTGGTAAGGATAGTCCTCCAGATGCTCCCCTTTGACGAACTGGCATTTCTTCAGATTAAAGGACGGCGGCGTCAAGAGAGGAATTCCAGCGACATCGGCTTGGAGGCCCGCGTGCAGGCCGTCGAGCACTGCGCGAACCTTCTTCATAATGCGCGCTTTCTGCAGGAAAAATTGCTCGTCGCTTATCAGCCGACGTTCATCATCAGTGAAAAACACATCCGTACTGCTCATCGGTTCATGACTGATCTATTTGGTCCGCTCTCGGCAATTCCACGCTCGCAATGAAGCGGCCCAATCGTTTCCATTCCTCATCGTGCATATCCATAAATTCAACCCCGAATGTCTCCCCACGCGCCCAGCGAACAGCCGCCACCGTAATGCCCAGCGGTGCAGGCTCATTCGGGAGATGAATCTTTAATTGAAGCTCGGTTCCAGGCTTGACCGCGACCCGACACTCTATCCGGCACCCGCGTACAGAAAGATCCGCCAGTGCCCCTTCTCCACCGACCACATTGACGGATGAGAAGGAACTTCGAAATTGGACCGGAAACCGTGGATGCTGCCGCTTCTCATCAAGTGGTTGACTTATGACCATAGGTGCCCAACTCCATTTATTGGCGGTGATGCTCGTCTCCGTACGGCTCACGGAGATGACTGAATGATTTATCGCTGGTGGGTTTCAAACTTCGACACATCCAGCTCGAACACCCGCCGGCATTCGGCGCAGCGGATGCCCGCGGTATCCCGCACGACATCCATCACGCAAATCCCCAATGCAGCTCGATGCGCCTCAAGACACGTAGTCAGATGCTCGAATGCGGGATGCGGGTCAAAATCCATGGGATGATCCTGCCCGGGCAAATGAGTCCGCAATGATTGGATCGTGAGACGGTGCGACAAATGGCAGGAGCTACAGGACAGAATAAGGTGATGCGGCGCGATGAGTCGCTTCAAATTCAAGCACAGAGGATGCACTGAAAAACACTGTTGGAGGAAGGCGCCGCTGGTGTGAATAACAGCCATCAGCGTTCCGCATTACTAGACAGTGAACCGGGCAAGAGCAATCAGCGCACAGGCACCGATCACGTAGGGAATCGCACAGGTGTAGAGCAACATTTTGAGGCGTTGTTCGAACGAATACTCCGGATGGCGAAGCAGCTGTTCCTTATAAATAAACTCATAGATCAAGATCGCCAAGGTCAGGGTCAACGCCATAATGCGGCTGGTACGCGGCCAACTATAGGCGCCGCTGAGGAGAAAATCCATCGTGAAAAAGCCGCTAAAACAGAGCAGCATGGGGGCGACCACCAGCCGAATAATGTCCGCAAATCGAGCCTGCCATAGGAAGGACTTGGAAGAAGAAACAGAGGATGGAAGATGGGACGTCACTGGGCAATCACCGGCTCAGGAAGTGGAACAGAAGCATCGACGGCTTGGCATGGTTTGCAGACACGCGGCCGCTTTTTCAAAAAAGACACCGCTCCACTGGCCAGACAACTGTAGTGCACGAATTCATCACAGATCGTGCAGCGCGACCACCCGCCGCGAAAAAGCGTGACATTGCGATACAGCCCTTTTTTACAGACTTTGCATGTGCGCGGTTCGATGCCCAATAGCATCGGTTCCCAATCCCCGCCTGCTTTTCGAATGCTCATAGGCAATGAGTATACTGAAGCCGCACGACAAATGACAAGCAAGGACGCAATGGTCGATGATTTGGAGTGACTGAAATCCCATACAAATTGCTCGCTGCACGTGCAAAATTCCACATTACGTCACGGCCCTGCTTGACATCCTACAATATTTCTACAATACTGCCTATCGATAGCGGGGTTCATCAATATTGCCTTTCGGCAATAGAGACGTGACGCCTTCCGACAGTTTCTAGGCCGCGCTTCTCCTTTGACCTTAAGACAATGTCCTCTGTGAGGATGTTCGTCATGGAAGAGCAGGCTAGTAAGTATATCACCCCCCCCCCAGCCGCCTACCCAAAGCATCCTGAACGTGCATTCCAAAAGACGGCACGGCCAGGCGCATCTTCTCTTGGTGGATGACGATCCCGTTTTGCTTGAAGCGCTCTCGGGAACTCTACAAATTCGTCTGACTAATTTCACGCTCGATACGTGCGAGACAGGCATGAAGGCGTTGGAGTGTGTCGCCGCGAAGCATTACGATACCATCATCAGCGATGTGAACATGCCTGGGATGAATGGGCTACAATTTATGATTCGGGCCAGTGAGGTTCAGCCACAGACTCCGGTCGTGTTGCTATCGGGCCATGCGGATCGACCACTCATATCCAAGGCGCTTGACGCGGGGGCGGCGGATTATATTGCCAAACCAATTGACCGAGACGTGTTTCTGCGGACCCTGAAAGAGACATTAAACATATCGCGTCTTCGTTTTACCACAAGGCGCCGCCAAGTTAATATCATTCGTGCAAGGAAACATTACGAGGACATCCTTGAGAAGTTAAGTCAGTCCAACGAACGCTGGTCACGCACCCTAATACAGACCATGATGAAAATAAGTTCAGTCAATCATCCACCTGAGTCTCTTATGCGATGGGAAAATGTTCAGCAACAGGTGAACATCTTCGGTGAGAGAGCCATCCGCCATCTGGCCATCCTTGACGCCTATCTTGTAAATGCCACGCAAGACCATCGCCAAACCGAGGAAGAACTCAACACGGCTGTAGAATCGTTGCGTCGTCTGGCTTTAACACGGCTGCAAGACAAGCCGTAAACTCATCCAGCCGCTTACAGACACCCTTGGTGTATCATCCATCCCGGAACAATAGCAATTGCTCAAACTTTTCGCCTTTCGAATTGGTATGGGCAATTTCAGGGCGGGAACTAAATTCGACAGCGCCCGATAAAACTCATATCAGGAAAGCACCGGATCGCCATATCGAAGTTTTTCACGAACGGTTTGACACCTTGTGAAATCGTTTGCTACTCTCTCGGCCCGTTATCCCCTGTTTGCGTAATGGATTCAACCTGCCATGGATATGAGCCGCTATCTGGAACAAAAACGCCTGGACGTCGATCGATTTCTCGATCAGGTAATTCCGGCTGAGAAACGTGAACCGACCACGCTTCATGAAGCCATGCGATATAGCGTGTTCGCAGGTGGAAAACGGGTCCGTCCTATTCTCGCCATCGCGGCCGCAGAAGCCGTCGGCACTCCTCCACGGTCAGTATTGGCCATCGCATCCTCGCTGGAGCTGATTCATACGTATTCATTGATCCATGACGATCTTCCGGCGATGGATAACGATGATTACCGGCGCGGCAAATTGACGAATCACAAGGTCTATGGCGAAGCGATGGCGATTCTCGCCGGAGACGCCCTGTTGACGCTGGCATTTGAGCTCTGCAGCCGAACGGACCTCATGGATGACCTCGAGCCGCAACGGCAAGTACAGATTATTTACGAATTGGCGGTTGGGTCGGGGCATCTCGGCATGGTCGGCGGGCAAGTATTGGACATTCAGGCGGAACATCAAGACATCGACCTTACCGCACTGCAAAGAATTCATGCGTACAAGACCGGGATGCTCATTCGGGCGGCCGTCCGCATGGGCGCTGTCGCCGCTTCCGCCGGCGCGGAGCAACTGCAGCACCTCACCGGCTTTGCCGAGGACATTGGACTCGCCTTTCAAATCGCCGACGATGTGTTGAATGTGACCGGCACACGCGAACAATTGGGCAAGAATGCGATGACCGACGCACAGCGCGGCAAAAAGACCTATCCGACCTTCTATGGCGTGGACGGAGCCCGCGCGCTGGCCGATCAATGCGTCCGACGGGCCATCGAGCGGTTGAGCAGCTTCGATGGCAAGGCCGACGCATTGCGTGAATTGGCCAGGTACATCACGGAACGCCAAAATTAAACGCTGTCAGCCGTCAGCCCACATTTTTGAGATCCTCTATATCTAAGCTGAGCGCTGATTGCTGAATTAAGCGTGACTCCGATGAAAGCTCTCGTCACAGGCGCAACAGGATTTATTGGAGCAGCCGTCGCCCGTGCGTTGGTCAATGCGGGGACCGACGTTCGGGTGCTGGTTCGGCCGGACAGCGATCTTCGCAATCTTCATGATCTCAAGGTCGAACAAGTTCACGGCGATCTCCGTGATCGCGATTCTCTGCGGCGCGCCTTGGCCGGCTGCCAGCGGCTCTATCATGTAGCGGCCCATTATGCGCTCTGGGCCAGAGATCCGGCCATTTTTTACGAGAGCAATGTAACCGGCACGCGCACGCTACTGGAAGCCGCGCATGAAGCCGGGACGGAACGCATTGTTTATACAAGCACGATAGGCACGATCGGCCTTCCTCCGCATGGCGGCGTCGGGACGGAACAGACAGCCGTCTCGCTCTCGCAGATGGCGGGGCACTATAAGCGGTCCAAATATCTTGCCGAGCAGGAGGTGCTGAAGTTGGCTCGAGCCGGCCTGCCGGTCGTCATCGTCAATCCCAGCGCTCCAGTTGGCGCGGGAGATATCAAGCCGACGCCGACCGGCCAGATGATTGTCGACTTCATGAAAGGCCGGATGTGGGCCTACATCGAAACCGGCATGAACCTGATCGATGTCGACGATGTGGCGATCGGCCATCTCCGTGCCATGGAACGAGGCCGCGTCGGCGAACGTTATATCCTGGGACACCAGAACCTCACGCTTCGTGAGATTTTCACGCTCTTGAGCCGGCTGACCGGCATCCCGGCGCCGCGCCTCAAACTGCCGTGGCAAGCCATCCTGCCGTTGGCCTATGCGAATCGATGGTTCGCCGATTACGTCAGTCACCGGCCGCCGCGCATTCCGCTCGAAGGCGTCCGTATGGCGAAGTATCACATGCATTATGATTGCAGCAAAGCCGTGCGAGAGTTGGGCTTGCCTCAAACGCCCGCAGAAGCCGCTTTGGGAAAAGCGGTCAAATGGTTCCGCGATAACGGATATGCCTAAAGGATAAGGTTGGTCGGTACTTGTTTACTCACTTACGTTCTATCATCTACTATGGCGATTCACGTTGTCCGTTGAACGAATAGTATCCTATGCGCGGTCTTCTCATTCGCTTTGCCATCACGTGGGTCGCCGTTTTTCTGGCAGGCTACATCATTCCCGGCATACACGTGGACACGGTGGGAGCCGGCATGGCGGCGGCCATTCTGCTCGCGCTGCTCAACGCCATTATTCGTCCTATTCTGTACCTCGTGTCCATCCCGCTCATTCTTCTCACACTTGGACTGTTCACGGTCGTCATCAATGCCCTCTTGCTCGAACTGGTCGCCTGGCTCGTGCAGGGCTTTTACGTCAGCGGCTTCTGGGCCGCCTTCTGGGGTGCGGTCGTGATCAGCATTGTCAGCACGATTCTCAATCTCTGGGTGTCGGGAGAAGGACGCTGGGAAATTGTCTCCCGCGAGTCGCGCAGGCCACCACGCGTGATCAACTGATTGCTACGCTCTCGACACCTTGTTAGAATGCCGGCCTGAAAGGATACAGTATGGGACCAGCCGTCGAGTCTTCGATACACAGTAAGCAAACGACCCTTCAAAAAACGCTGACAACGGCCCTCAACGAGTTAGGACTTGATCCGGCGCTGATTGCCATTCATTCCGAAAGTAACGGTCCACTTATCGCACAGGTGTCCCGCGGGCTCACTCCCCGCGACGCGCAAGCCATCTTACGAGCCCTCTCCCTTCAAGACGTCACGTCGAAAGCGCTGGAACAGAACAGTCGAGTTGAGGGGGGCGATTCGAAAGTCATCCGACTCCGCATGATTACGCCCGGCGCGAAATCGTTGCTGGCCGCGCCGCTGCAATACCAACAGCGAACGTACGGCATGATCGTGATGGGACGAAAAGAGTCGGCGACCTTTGCCAAGAAAGAGAAAGCGCTCTTAGAAAGCACCGCGGAGGAAATTACGAAATCGCTCGAGCAGGCCTCATTATTCGATCACACACTGATTTTGAGCCGCTCCTTCGTCAGCCAAGAACCTGTTGCCGCGCCGCCTGCGCGTGAAGCATATGCAGCGCCCCTGTCGCATGCCACGCCGGATATGCAGCAGCGGGTGGTCGCGCTCTTACAGGACACCATGCAGGCCACGCCGTTCGATCGCGCCTGGGTGACCGCGTACGATCCGATCGCCGGAGCCGTGGAAGTGATCGGCACGCTTGGCGGGGAACCCAAAGGCGAGAAGAAGGACCT
>JAICXS010000033.1 GCA_025934615.1 Nitrospiraceae bacterium | reverse complement strand
TGTCGGAGACTAAGGCACGGACACGGCCGCTGAATGTTCCAACGACGAACGCATCGCCGATACGCAGTGTCCCGCTCTGCACGAGAACGGTTGCTACAGGGCCACGTCCACGCTCCAGCCTGGCTTCTACCACGGCACCCTTCGCCATCCGAGCTGGATTTGCCCTGAGTTCCAACACTTCGGCCTGCAACAAAATCATTTCGAGTAGGGTATCGAGTCCCAACTTTTGTTTTGCGGATACTTCGACAAAGATGGTTTGCCCGCCCCACGCTTCGGGAATGAGGCTGTGCTCCGCCAACGCATGCTTGACCCGGTCTACATTCGCACCCGGTTTGTCGATTTTATTGATGGCCACGATAATCGGCACATTCGCCGCCGTGGCATGAGAAATCGCTTCGACGGTTTGTGGCATAACGCCATCGTCGGCAGCGACGACGAGAATGACGATATCGGTAATCTTAGCCCCACGAGCCCGCATGGCAGTAAAGGCTTCATGGCCAGGAGTGTCTAAAAAAGTAATTCGCTTTCCATTCGTCTGGACCACATACGCGCCGATGTGCTGCGTAATGCCGCCTGCCTCTTGCTCGGTTACTTTTGTCTCCCGAATCGCATCGAGCAGGGACGTCTTCCCATGGTCGACATGCCCCATAATGGTCACGACCGGAGGACGTGGATCGAGAGCCTCTGGCTCTGTAGGTTCTGTACCTATATCCTCAAGCAGCGCTTCGCCCTCCTTGTCGGATGACACTTCGACCTTCACTCCGACAGACTCGGCCAACAGAACAGCCGCATCCAGATTGACCGGCTGGTTCATCGTGAGCATCTGTCCCATTTCCATTAATTTCCGAATCAGATCACTGGGGCGTTGGCCAATCAGTTCGGCTAACTCTTTTACCGTAAGGCCGGATGATAGTTTAATAATCTTCTTCCGTGGCTTGGTTATTTCGGCAACTGGGGAGGGTTGAAGATGACGAGAGCGGTCCTCACGACGGTGGACGGGAATGGCGCGCAGATCCTGCCATCGCGTCACATCCGCCCGCACTTTCACGTCTTCTTCTTCGCGAGTCCGAACAGCCTTTTTCTGCTTCTTCAGCTTGTCCTTCAGCCCTTCTTCCGGAGTCAAGGCGACAATGTCACGTTTCTTCTCTCCCGATACCGCTGGCCGCGGCTGAGGCACGGCGGAAAGAGGAGTCTTTGTCGCCGATCCGGCGACTCCCGGCAACTCCACTTTCTTCGATTCGGTTTCTTTGGCCTGCTGCAAATGATCTCGATCAAGGATAGCTGGAACAGGTGGTATGCCTATCGAGGGATGACTGGGACTAGGGATGGACGGGAACCCAGGCGCCGCTGTCGGAGCTAACCCGGAAGGCAATGGCTCCGGCCTCGAGTCGAGCGCCGCGGCAGTGGGTTCTGGAGCAGGGGCCTGTGCGACCAATACTTCCGACTCTATCTCCTCGTCAGACTTTTTCCGCTTAATGAGAATGCGCTTCTTATCGACTTTAGGGGCTTCTTCTACGGCGGCCATAGAAGCTCTCCCTCCAAATGCGCTTTTGGCCTCATCGTCACGCACGGAGGCTTTCCCCTCGCGCGCCGAACTAGCGGCCTTACTCGTCGCGTTTTTTTTCTGGTCTCCGTCCAATCCCATCAGTCCCTTCTGCCCGGACCCGGCCTTTGGCGTCAGTTGATCCAAGGCCTTTTGCACGGCTGCGTCATCGAGCGCGCTGCTGTGCGACGCCACGGGGATTCCGAGGCGTTTGAGTTCGGGAATCAATGCCCGATTTTCCATACCGAGCTTCTTTGCTAACTCGTACACTCTCATGTTGTTCGGTCCTGTTCCTGCCCATCCTGACCAAGCTACAGAGCCGAGGAGGCTTCAGACGCAGATGCGGTCGCGGCCTCCTGCTGGGCGCGCGCCTCGTCCTGTTCTCGCTGGGCCTCTGCTTCTTCGGCCAAGGCCGCCTTGATTTCCCGATCTCGCTCCACCTTTTCTTTTTCGTATTCGGTCGCGCTAATAATGTCGATTTTCCACCCCGTCAGCTTCGCCGCCAACCGCACATTCTGACCGTTCTTTCCGATCGCCAACGATAATTGAGAGTCGGCTACGACGACCAGAGCGGATTTCTTCTCTTCATCAATGCCCACCTTTTCAATCGAAGCGGGATTGAGCGCTTCTGCAATAAAGACACGCGGATCGGATGTCCAAGCGATAATGTCAATCTTTTCCCCGCGCAGCTCTCGAACGACCGCTTGCACGCGGGAGCCTTTGATCCCCACGCACGCGCCGACGGGATCAACGGCCTTATCCCTCGACGAAACGGCGATTTTGGTGCGATCCCCGGGCTCACGGACGACGCCTTTGATCTCAACGATCTTCTCGGAGATTTCCGGCACTTCCACTTCGAACAATTTGGAGACGAACTGCGGATGGGTCCTGGATAATATCACTTGCACGTCTTTGGGGGTCTTCCGAACCTCAAGCAAATACGCTTTAATACGATCGCCCCGTCGATAGGTTTCACGGGGGATTTGCTCCGATGCGGGCAACACCGCCTCTGTCTTCCCCAAATCGACGAGGTAGTTCCTCCGCTCCTGGCCCATAATGATCCCATTGATCAAATCGCCCTGTCGCGTGGAATACTCCTTCAGGACGGCCTCCCACTCCGCTTCTCTCACCTTCTGGCAAATCACTTGCTTGGCCGTCTGAGCCGCGATCCGACCCAATTCGTCCATCTCGATTAGCGATCCGATCTCGTCCCCGATCTCCGCCTCCGTATCGATTCGGCGTGCTTCATTGAGCGACACCTCGGCCTTAGGATTCGTGACAGTCTCCACAATGGTACGGAGAGATATGACCGAGATTTCGCCCGTCTTCGTATCCATCTGAACCTGGATATTTTCTCCTTGACCAAATCGCTTTTTCGCAGCGGTCTGGAGAGCCGACTCGACGGCGCCAATGATCCGAGCCTTGTCGATGCCTTTTTCTCGTCCAATCTGATCGATGACCGTAATCAGTTCTCGATTCATAAGACTGCCTCGCTTCCCTCACACTCGTAGACTTAAAACTCCACCTCAAGACGCGTCTGACTGATAGCGTCCCAAGCAAGGAGTCGCATCTCATCCTGCTTCGGTCCCGATACTTCCAGCATCACTCCGACATCCGTGAGATCTCGTAGACGCCCACACATACGCCATTGTCCGTCTATCTGATGCGCGAGCTTCACACTTACAAGTTTTCCGATGGATCGCGCGTAGTCTTCCCGTCGCTTCAATGGGCGGTCGAGACCAGGCGAGGAAACTTCCAACGTATACCCATGCGGGATCGGGTCCTGCACGTCCAGCGCGTGACTGAGCGAGACATGAACCTGCTCACAGTCGCTCACATTCACACCGTTCGGCTTATCGATGAACACTCGCACCATGGTTCGCGCCCCCTGTCCAGTACATTCCACATCGACCAGTTCAAGATCGAGCGCTCGTACGATTGGGGTGGCGATCGAGCGGACTGATTGCACTATTTGTTCACACGCCCGCACAGCAAATTTCCGAACGGTGTCTTGGGCTTAAACAAAAAAGTGGGCCGACGCCCACTTTAAAAACGAGTCACAAAGTACCATGTCCAGCTTAGCGATGCAAGAGGGCCTATCGCGCAATCTGTTCCAAAAAAAATGTGCGCAATCGTTTAGTTAGCAAACCCGGCTGCCCGCTTCCCACCGGCACATCATCGATGCGCACGACCGGCAACACCTCGATCGTCGTCCCGGTCAAAAAAACCTCTTCAGCCCGACGCAATTCCTTTAGATCAACGTTTCGCTCTTCCACGGGAATACCGGCCTTGCGTGCGAGGCTCAGGACGAACCGACGAGTGACACCCGATAAAATCTGCACACCTTCCAATGGAGTGATGACACGACCTCCGCAGACCATCATAATGTTGCTCACGGCGCCTTCCGTCACCATCTCGCCACGTAGCAAAATGGCCTCGAATGCGCCGGCTTCTGACGCACGTTGGCGGGCCAATACATTGGGCAAGAGATTAAGGCTTTTAATATCGCACCGCCCCCAACGCAAATCATCCATGGTCATCACGACGACGCCCGACTGACACAACACTGGATCGAGCGGACGCATTTCCCGAACAGACATGACGATGGTCGGTGTCGTTTTGTGTGGAAAGAGGTGATCACGAGGGGCTACTCCACGGGTCACTTGCACATACACCTTACATTCGGGATAGCCGGCACGCGCGACTCCTTCGCCAACCCACTCCTTCCATTGCGCAGAGGGGATAGGCATGCTCAGACCGATTGCATCAGCGCTTCGTTCGAGCCGCTCTAAATGCGCATCCAATTGAAACGGCACCCCTCCATACGTACGCACCACTTCATACACGCCATCGCCGAATTGAAACCCTCGGTCTTCGATCGAGACCCTCGCATGACGTAAAGGCATGAATTCGCCGTTAAGAAGGCCGATATCAGGCATGGTTCACCTTCATGACGTGCCATTCTCCACGCCGATCAAAAACACCCGGCGGTCTTCGGCCGTAAACTTCCAGCCCATATGTTTTTCGAATACAAGTCGATGAGTGCCGGGGAGTACGGCACGAAATTCAAACGATCGGCGACCTGAATCGACGGCGTTATTGCTGACTGTTCGAAGAAAATCCTCACTCACCATCGCCAGCGCGGTGGAATCATAGGAAGGCACCCACATCTCGCCCCTTGTCCGGTCTTCCCAGAGATGAATGGAAAACGTCCCCCCCGCGTGTGTCGTGATTGTTTTCGCGTCTCGGTCCAATTCGCGCATCATCTACTGTTTTAGCGGCTATCTGAAGAAGACGTCGGAATGCAATGAATGATGAGGACAAGATGAGAACTATCATCGAGAGCGAGATTGATGCTCACCAAAGACGATTCCCCAGGCCCCACTCCTATTTAGAATTTTCGCCGCCCACCGACATAGAGGTCATTTCCTTCGACCTGGACTTCATAGCTACCCACGCAATAGCCGCCACCGTCAGTTGCGTGGCCGTTCCGAATATCAAAAGCGAGGTCATGCCACGGACAGAAAATTACACATCCTTTGCGCCGGCCTTGTGCAAGCGGTCCACCCTCATGCGGGCACACATTGTAGATCGCATGAAAGAGCCCATCGATATTAAATACCGCAATGGGTTTCTGGTCGACTTGGACCACCTTGACTTGACCCGGCGGTATGTCCTCTACGCCGGCTACACGTATAAAACCATCTCTAGGCATTGAGTCTTGCAATATTGTAAGTCATCGGAGAGGGTTTACATTCGGAGAGTAAACTTCAACTCCATCCCCGGCTCGACATGTTCTTGAGCAATGAATCCAGCCGCCGCCTCAATGACATATCGCGCGTTTTCCGGAGGCGGGCCATAAAAGGGGCAGGGATCTTTTTCGCACGGCTCGGCATTCGCTACGATGTGCACGATGTGCCGGCTTTCGTCAGCCCATATCATATCAACTGGAATCTTGAATCCCTTCGTGTGCATCCGATGACGATCCGAAGTTTCGAAGATATACAGCATCCCCGCGTTCGACGGCAATCCCTCTCGAAAGGCCAGCCCAAACAAAATCTTTTCGGGCGTGTCGGCAACTTCGGTCTCGAGTTGCATGCCGCTGGGAAAGGTCACAATGATCATATTCGAGTCTTTTTGGCTGGTCATAAACCAAGTGCCGGTAAGAAGGAGCGCAGATAAGGCAATGAGAACAAATATCCGTTTTCGGTTCGGAGGAGACGCGGTGAACGCAGACTGTTGCAATCGTTCTTTCGTTCCTTATCGAGCGCCGCGCGACTAGGCCCAACGGCCCAGATAGATCAATGACATAGGGCTTCTTCTCGCGGTGTTGCGTATTGACTTAGAAGAAAATCGCAGTCTAGAATAGGCACTCGTTTTATGGCTGGACTATGAGCCGTCACGATCGATGTTGTCAATACAGCTTGTAAGGAGGCGAGGGTCATGGCTCTCTTAATTACTGACGAATGCATCTCTTGCGGGGCCTGCCTACCGGAGTGTCCCAACGAGGCCATTTTCGAAACGCGAAGCGATGCAGAGGGTAAGGGGTATCATGTAGGTGAAGGGCAAGGTGAGGGAGATAATATCTATATCATCACCCACGATCGTTGCACTGAATGCGTCGGACATTTCGACGAACCGCAATGCGCCGCTGTGTGCCCAGTCGATAATTGCTGTATCGCCGATCCGGCATATCCCGAGACGACCGAAACACTCTTGGAAAAGGCCCGTACTCTTAATCCTGACAAGGAAATCGACGCGAATAAAGTATGGAGTGGAGTTCGGAACTAATCTCGCTTTTCCTGACTGTCTATTAAAAGCCCCGCACTCGCGGGGCTTTTTTCTCTTGAATTCACCCCTCAAGCCGCTAGCGATGATATAATCGAGGAAACAACCCATTTGGGAGGGTTTCTTATGTTGCCCAAGATGGCTCTCCTCATCCTGCTTTTCGTAGCGCCACTGTGCCTTGCGCCGCCACTAAACGCCGACACCGGTGACATCACGCTGGTGATCGAAACATTTGTCGTAAAACAATTTCCCGCGTCCAAGAGTCATTTTTGGGTTGTCAATGACACCCATTGGCAAACTGATAATGAAGTCGTGGTTGATGTCAATACAGTCGTCCTGGACAAACTGGGCGAAACTCCGACAGCAACCCGCTACTTACTGTTAATCATCGGAGATCGACTCGCAGCCGCGCAGAATATTCCATTGGGCAGCACTGTTGACTGCCAACCTGAACAAGCCTAATCGTCGCAACAATAATTCACAAAAGCAAAGGCCCCGTCACTTCTGTGACGGGGCCTTTTTTTTCGCGAGTCTTTAGCGTAGACAATGCCGCAGAATTATTTAATCATGATGATTTTGCCACCGACATGGCCAGGATGGAGTTGGCAGCGATAGCTCAGTGTGTTGCCCTGAGTCGCATAGAACAAATCGCTCGTTGGAATGCCGATATATTTGGTCTCTCCCGGCTTCAAAACAAGTTCTGCTTTTAATACGGTCGGCGCCTGCTGAGTCGTCTGATCGGTCAGCAGAAAACCATGCTCTCCAGAACTATTGTTCGTCACCTTGAGTACGACAGGACGGCCTGGCCGGACTTTAAAATCAATCACGGTCATAGGAGGATACCAAACTTTGAGGTTTCCAATCTCGACGGCAAAGAGCTGCGCATCTACATCTAGCTCTCCGAACCGCTGGCCGACGACAGACCCCGTCTCCAAATCTCCAACCTCAACACCACCCGCTTGAAGAGCAAATGAGGGGACCGCCCCTGCCACAATAACAACAAAGCCGAATAAAGCCGACGCCAACATCTTTCCCATAGCCCTACCTCCTTCGGAACAAGGACTGTGAAAAGTTAATGATGAGGAATTACCGGCCAGCAACAAAATGCACCATATCATTAAGAAACTTGCGCTTCTTATAGCATAGGATTCCAACGGGAAGCAAGCAGCTTTGCGAGATCAATCGTCCTTGCAATCCACTGAAACTATTACATTTTTCAATTTCATGACGGATTGTGGTCTGCTTTTTCTCGGCCGATTAATAGGTCGTATGGAACATAATCATCGGTCAAGACCAAGCCGTGCGGCCATTCAAACGCGCGCCGTGAAATCAAAAGTTCGGGGACCCGTTCGGGCAATCGATGCTGAGCAATCAGATCCGACATACGTGTCGAAAACGCAGGCGTCGCCATATCGCCCACAGAGAGGCCTGCAAAGAAAATTAGATTCTCCGCTTCGGGTTGATTGGCCGTCCGCCAAGGCCCTTTGACGCCAAATGATTCGAGCAATGGAAACACCGTGCGCAATGTTCCCACCACTGCAGAAGCCCGTTGACGATCAGGACCTTCCCCGGAAGATGCCAAGTTGACTGCCAGCACTCCTTCATTGGAAAGATGCGCGTGCACTTCCTGAAAGAACTCTTGCGTCGTTAGATGAAACGGAATGAGATGACGCGCGAACACGTCCAGCCAAATGATATCGTATCGCGTATCAGTGGCTCTTAGAAACCTGCGAGCATCGGCCACATACACATGATGCGTGCCGATGGGCTGATAGTCAAAATACCGTTCGGCGGCTTGCACGACTGCCGGATCGACTTCCACGGTATCGATTTCAAGATCGGGCCAATGCACGGCCAACCATTTTGCCAGGGATCCGCCCCCGTGCCCTAGAATCAATGCGCGCTTCGGACTGGGATGAATGGCCAACGCAGCCATCATGAGTTGACTATAGGGCAAATATAATTCGATGGGATCGGCCTTCCACATCACCGCATGGAATGTCCGGTCCAAAATGAGATATCGAAAGAGATCATCCTCTCGAACGCGGACTTGCTGATAGGGACTGTCTTGTTGGTAGAGCGGAGCAGAGAGGACTAAGACCGGATGGAACGCGAACCATCCAAGTCCCACTCCACACAGAACCAACAGCGCACTTCCTGCAACTTTTGTCACCATGTGGGATCTCAAGGCCACGGCCCGCCACCACCAAGACATGCCGAGGATCAGTTGCAGAATTGCCAGTAAGGAAATCAACGCTAAACTGCCCATCCAAGTCAGAAGAAAAAAGGCGGTTCCCCATGTGCCTACCAAGCTTCCGATAGTAGAGATGGCAATCATACGGCCGGTATGACGGCCCACATGCCCCAGATCCTCGATCGAGAGACGAAGAAGCGCCGGCAACACACCGCTGAGACAAAACGCCGGCAATGCCAAGAGGACACTCGCCGCAATGCATGGCCCCCATCGAGGGTCCTGCACCCATAATGAGACCTTGAACATGACCGGCTGACCTGCGCCGGCCAAGAGAAATGTCCACAACGCGGAGACTAACAGAAGCCACGCGATGACCGTCCCGCTAGGATGACGATCCGCCAACCACCCTCCCGTCGCATATCCACTGCTCATCGCGGCCAGGATCACGCCGATCAAGGCGCCCCACACAAAAAGAGAATTGCCGAAGATCGGTGCCAATAAACGGCTTCCCAAAATCTCCAAGGCCATGACCACCGCACCAGTGATAAACGCAGTAGCAAGCGGCCACCATGCCGACCAAGGACGAAGAACGGAAGTACCGTGCGCAATCATTGGGGGAGTAGATGAAGATGAAATGGGGAAACTGAAAAAGTCATGTGGACGAAGACCTAAAGAGTTCCCCAATTTTTAAAGTAACGA
This sequence comes from Nitrospiraceae bacterium, assembly GCA_025934615.1. Taxonomy (GTDB): domain Bacteria; phylum Nitrospirota; class Nitrospiria; order Nitrospirales; family Nitrospiraceae; genus JAICXS01. Next base: position 1,224 of record JAICXS010000033.1, on the reverse strand, counting down.
AGGAGATCACGGACGGATAGCATACCGACAATCTGACCGTCTTGAGTGATCGGGAGATGTCGGATCCCATGCTCGGCCATCAGATCGCTGGCATCGTGAGCCGAACAAGTGATTTCGATCGTGATCAATGGACTGCTCATAATGGTGCGGACGGACGTCTGAGACGGATCCTTCCCGTTCGCCATGGCTTTACGGACAAGATCGGCCTCGCTGACTACGCCGATATACGCGCCGTCCAACATGACCAACGCCGCTCCGACTCGGGCATTCCGCATCAACGTGGCGGCTTCAATGAGCATGGCATCGGGATGGATGGTCCTGATATTCCGATTCATCATCACGGCCAATGGCCGCAGCAGAAGACCAGTTTGTCCACTCATTGGAACCCTCAGCCAGCGCAGAAAGAAAGGCGATTGTACTGAACCGGCAAAACTTCTGTCAATGAAATGGGGTCTCGCTGCGTCCGCATGTTGCCATCGTTAGCTTCTTGCGGCACTGACACCCTGTTGCTATACTTCGCTACAGAGAGCGTCTCGTACATTTCTCTTCCTCACAATGCAGGAGGCCCATGTATATCAGCGTGATGGGTACGGGCTATGTCGGGTTGGTGACCGGAGCATGTTTTGCCGAATTTGGTCTCCATGTGACGTGTGTCGATATCGATGCCAAACGGATTGCTCGGCTGGAAAAAGGAGACGTGCCATTCTATGAACCTGGCATCGCGGAGTTGGTCGCGAAGGGGCTCAAGGAAAACCGGCTCCATTTCACTACGAACATTACGCAAGCCGTTGAGGACGCCTTAGTCATCTTCATCGCGGTCGGAACGCCGACGCGTCCTGATGGTTCCGCCGATCTCTCCTATGTCGAAGAAGTCGGACGCGGCATTGCCCAGGCCATGACGAGCTACAAAGTGATCGTCACCAAATCGACGGTCCCCGTGGGCACAGGTGAAAAACTGCGTGAGGTCATCCGCACCCATCAGACAAAACCGTCTCGGTTCGACGTCGTCTCGAATCCTGAATTTCTTCGTGAAGGTTCCGCCATCGAGGATTTTTTGCGCCCCAACCGCGTCGTCATCGGAGCCGACAGCGCCGAAGCAGTCGCGATTATGAGAGATCTCTATCGTCCGCTGTACCTCATCGAAACGCCATTTGTCGTGACCGACATTGCCACATCGGAAATGATCAAATACGCCTCTAACGCCTTCCTTGCCACGAAAGTCTC
>JAICXS010000010.1 GCA_025934615.1 Nitrospiraceae bacterium | reverse complement strand
CGAGAAGGGCAATCTCGATATGGAATATGAGGACGGCCTCCGTGAATTCTTCGAGCAGGTACGCGTGGGGTACGAACCGATCGGCGGCCTGCCGTGGACGGAAATCGATTTTCAAGAAGATGTGCTCCATGCCGAACGGGACATCCTTCCAAAATTAGACTAATGGCGACTCCTGCATCCAATCCCGTGAGCGTGGGCACATCGGTAGCGGCTGCCCCCACGCTCGACACGGCGATTCTGTTACCGACGTTGAGCATTGCGGACGATCAATCGTGCGAAGCTGAACGCCTTGGCCAAATCGGGCCGCTCACGCCGGTCGGCGGTCTTCCGCTGTTTCTACGCACCGTGCTCACACTCCAGCGAGCGGGAATCGCGAACATCGTTGTTTTAAGCGGCGTCGAGGAGGACTCGCTCAAGCGTCTATTGTCGAAGGATAGTCGTTGTGTTGCGATGGTCCGGTGGATGCCGATGCGCGAGTTTCCTCCGGAGGATGCACGAACTTGGGAAGCGGCGGTGCAAAATATTCAAGGTGCCTGCCTCGTAATCGGTTCGCGAACAGTCTTTTCTCGAGGTCTCATCGAGCAGTTGAGGCAGCACGTCGAGGTATGCGGTGGACAACATGTCGTCGTGGCGACGTATGTAGGTAATAAGCCCAGCGCAGACTCGACCGAGCTCATGGTGCTCCCTGCCGGTCTCGTGCGCGGAGCCGGGTGGCGAGCCGTGTCGGCTCGGCATCGTACGCCGCTTCATCTCATCAAAGCGCAGGCCGAAGCGGAGGGGCGTTTACAGAGAATACCGATCAGCATGGAGTCCTCTCTGTGGTGTCAAACTCTGTGCCGTTCGTCGGCAGTCGAGGAAGCGGAGCAGCGCCTCCTCCAAGCTCCGAAGGGCCCGTACGACGGCGTCATCGATACGTACTTCAATCGCAAGGTGGCCAATCGGCTGACTCGCCTGTTTGTGAACGCTGGATGGTCTCCCAATGCCATCACGAGCCTGTCGATACTGATCGGCCTCCTATCCGCCGTACTCTTTGCGCAAGGCGCCTATGTAGCCGGGGTCATCGGCGCACTTCTGTTCCAGGTGTCGGCCATCGTTGATTGTTGCGATGGCGATGTGGCTCGGCTGACCTTTCAGGAGTCCAGGTTTGGCGAGCGACTGGATTTGATCGGGGACAATGTCGTTCACATGGCGATTTTCGGCGCGCTGGGATGGGCCGGGTATGCACATGGCGGCGGATCGCTGTTGTTAACGTTGGGACTCTTCGCCATGATCGGCAATGGTTTCTCCTTATGGGTTGTGATGCGAATGAAGGAGCGCGATGCGCGGCAAGGATGGACCAGCCCCGTTCAAGCCGAGCGATCGGCCTTTATCGTTAAAAATCTGGCGAGCCGAGATTTTTCCATTGTGGTCTTGCTCTTCGCGGTCCTGAATCTCTTGAACGTCTTCTTGTGGCTCGCGGCCATCGGCTCCAACCTCTTCTGGATGATGACAGCGTGGATCACGCGTTCGCCTTCCCTTCGTGCTTAAACTGTTTCTCCTCGTCCTCGGCCTGTTGACCTTCGTCGGGTTGGTCTGGCATATCGGGCTGACTCCCATTATCGAGGCAGCGACGAGCCTTGGTCCCGGCGCTGTGCTCGTCATCTTATTGCCTTCTGTGCTCATGTACGTGTGTGAAGCGTATGGCTGGCGCTTGACCTTGGGAGCACAGGCTCATCGAGTGTCCTTCTGGCGCCTCTGGGCTATCCGGACAGCCGGCGAAGTCGTAAACATGACGACGCCCGCCGCCTATGTCGGGGGGGAGCCGCTCAAAGCCTATCTTCTCAAACGACACGGTGTGCCGATTGTCGACGCGATGGCGTCGGTCGTGACCGCAAAAACGATCATGACGCTGGCGGAAGTTCTGTTTGTCCTCGTTGGCATCGTCCTTTCGTTGTGGACGATGAGCGCGATTAAAACCCCGTCTTTGGCTGCGACGGGATCTTCCCCGTCCGTCGGGGCGGCCATGTTGACGGTCACGGTCTTGATGTTCGGGACTATCGTGTTCCTGACGATACAGCGTCGGGGCCTCTTCATCGGGCTCTTAGGTCTGTTGCGGCGATGCCGGATTCGCCTTTCGTATCTGGAATCGCGTGAAGAAAAGCTCAGAGCGTTGGATGCGGCCATCAATGCTTTTTATGCGCGCGATCGTCGGGCGCTTGTTTTTTCTATCGGGATGTTTTTTATTGGATGGCTGGCCGAATCCCTGGAAGTGTATGTCATGCTCTATTGTATCGGTCCCCCCACGGATGTGCCGACGGCGATTGCCATTGGTGCGCTGGCCGTCGTCATTAAAGGAGGCGCCTTTTTTATCCCAGGAAGTATCGGGGCGCAGGAAGGCGGATATCTCTTGCTCTTGGCGGCATACGGCTATTCCAATCTTGCCGGAATCACCTTCGCCATCCTTCGCCGAGTCCGGGAGCTGGTGTGGATTCTCATCGGATTGGTATGCCTGGCGGCGCTCGGTGGAGTCCGCGACCCCCTCGCAGCTGCGACGGCTGAAGCCGAGGACGATAAACTGTGAATACGCGAAAGCCGCCGGCAAACTTTCTCGACCGCATGTTTGTCTTTCATCCGGATCCGTGGATTGAGCGGGATTGGGCCAGCCTGAGCCGAATCCCGTTAGAAGATGTTTGGTTTACAGCGGAAGATGGGACGCGCCTCTTTGGCTGGTACGTGGCCCAACGGCGTCCGTCGTCGATCATGCTGTGGTGTCATGGCAACGCCGGCAATATGATCCATCGCCTTGAAAATTTGGCTCTGCTGTATGAGAGCGGCCTCTCGGTATTGTTGTTCGACTATCGAGGCTATGGGCGTAGTGGAGGCACGCCATCGGAGAAAGGCCTCTATCAGGATGCGCGTGCCGCCTATCAGTATTTGACCGACGTCCGCCATATCGAACCGACAGATATCGTAGTGTTTGGCCGGTCTCTGGGGGCGGCGGTCGCCGGCAATCTCGTCGCTGAACGAAAGGTGGCCGGCTTGATTCTTGAATCGGCATTTCCTTCGATCGCCGCCATGGCGAAGCAGCAATTCGGCGGGCTACCGACACACTGGCTCCTTGGATCGCGTTTTCCGCTCATCGAACGGCTGAAGTCCATTCATGTGCCGATGTTGATAATCCATGGAGACCAAGACAGCATCGTGCCGTTCTATTTGGGAGAGCAGGTCTTCCTCGCCGCTCCTGAGCCAAAATTCTTGTACGTTGTCAAAGGCGCCGACCATAATAATCTGCCCATCGTCGGGGGGCACGCGTATTTATCGACACTCAAACAATTTATCGACAAGGTCACAGCTTCATAATGTACTTACGAAGGTGGCCTACTCTATATAGCGTTGCTTTCACAATGTGATATACTCCGGCCGAGTTGGCACGTGTGTGCCAAGCCATTCCAACCTAATAGGAGGGTAGAGATGACAAAGAAACTCGTGATCCTCACGATCGCGGCCGCGTTTACCTGTGTTCAGGCTGTGCCTTCATTGGCAGCAAATCCTGATACCGGCCCGGGTTGCGGACTCGGCAAACTGGCGTGGTCGGATTATAAGGGGCAGAAGCAAATTGCGCCCCAAGTCATGATGGCGACGACCAACGGCACATTCGGAAGCGGGACCTTCGGGATCAGCACCGGCACCTCCGGCTGCACCAATGACGGCACCATCATGGCCAGCGAGAAGGTAAATGTATTTGCCTCGCTGAATTTCGATAATCTCTCCCAGGAAATGGCGCAAGGTCAAGGTGAACATCTTTCGTCTCTTGCCACATTGATGGGCGTGCCGGCCGAGCACCAGGCGGCATTCCTTGCAATGGCGCAGGAGAAATATACGACGTTCATTCATTCCGGCGAGACGACCCCGGTCGCGATGCTGAAGGCGCTCAATGAGGCCGTCGCTGCCCACCCCGTGCTCGCTAAAGTTTCTATGAACCGCTAGTGATGCCGGGCCCCAGGACACATCCTGGGGCCTGTATCCTGACCGCTTATCTACCTTGTTTCGATACGCGATCCTGATGTTGATCCTGTCGTGCTTGCCCGCTACCGCCATGGCCTCCGAACAGATCGATCAGACCTACCTGACCGACCTTATCCGACGCGCATCCGAGGCACACTTGGCGGAAGATCGCTACTGGCATCTACTGCTGCACTACCGCAAAAATCCTATCTCAGGATATACCAGCGAGGCGGACGATCCCGGCTTTTTTCTCGCCTCCGACGGGAAGACCGATCCAAAGGCTGAGCTGGAGGCGACGTTGACGCAGTTTTTCTCACGAGAACTCGTTGGCCGCTCCCGTCAGCCTGCTCAGTGCGCGTTTATCGCCCGCTACACCTGGCTTAAGGCAACACTTTCGATCGACGACGGTCGGCTATTCCCGGAGCCTTGCGAGCGATTTCACAACTGGTACGCCGAGATGAATCCGCAATCCATCACGCTCATTTTCCCATCCGCCTATATGAATAATCCGTCATCGATGTTCGGCCATACGCTTCTGCGGGTCGATCGGAAGGGGCAGACGGAGCAGACACGCATTTTGGCCTACACCATTAACTATGCGGCCGATGTGCCCGCGGATGCAGGCATGGCATTCGCGATCAAAGGTCTTGCCGGCGGATACAAAGGGTTTTTTTCGACGATCCCATATTATATGAAGGTTCAGGAATATCGCGACATTGAAAATCGAGACATTTGGGAGTACCGGTTGAACCTGACGGACGAGCAGGTCCGTCGTTTGCTGATGCATGCCTGGGAACTTGGCAACGCGTATTTCGACTATTTCTTTTTGAAGGAAAATTGCTCCTATCATCTCTTGTCCCTGCTGGAAGCGGCGAACCCCGACTGGCATCTCACGGATCAATTTTTGTTTTGGACCGTTCCGGCCGACACGGTGCGGTTGCTGACCCGGCAATCGGGACTGATCGGAGAGATTGTCTATCGCCCGGCCCGGAGTACCCAAATCAAACAAAAACGTGAGCGGCTCTCAGACGAAGAGCAGGCGCAGATGCGCCGGATCACCAAAGATATCGGGGCGATCAAATCGGAGGCCTTTACACAATTCCAACCCGAGCGGCAGGCCTTTGTTCTCGATCTGGCATCTGACTATTTACGATACAAGGCTGTGTCCGATGCGGATCATGCCGCCGAATACAAGGACCGGAACCGTGCCGTGCTGACAGCCCGTAGTGCGATACGAGCCAAACCGGATGAGGGGAAAATTATTCCACCGACCGATCCGCCGGAACAAGGCCACAGAACCTCCCGAGTCGGAGTTGCGGGAGGATGGCGGAATAATGAGTTCTTCGAAGAAGTGAATCTCCGGGCCGGCTATCACGATTTGCTCGATCCGCAACAAGGATATCAACCCGGCGCGCAAATCGAACTCCTCTCAGTTGCGGTACGCCATTATGAACGGAGCGAACAGGTTCGGGTGGAACGGGCAACGCTGGCGAATATTGTGTCGCTCTCTCCGATGGACTCTCTGTTTAAGTCTCCGTCCTGGAAGATCAACATCGGTATGGACAGCGTCAGGCACGGAGAGTGCCGGTATTGTAGCGCCGGTGTCGCGAGCGGCGGGATTGGCGCGGCCGTTGAAACGCATCTCACCAGGCGGGAGATCTTCTTTGCTTTCGCCGAGGCCGAATCGACGTATAGCCGGGCCTATGAGGAGAACTACCGTATCGGCGCCGGAGGGTCGGTGGGCGTCATGGCGACCGTAACCGAGCGCTGGAAAATCTTGCTGTCTTCAACCTATTTGAAATATCCCGTCGGCGAAAAATCGGATGTCTGGCGAGTGTCGTTTGGGCAGCGGTATACCGTGCAACGAAATCTGGCGCTTCGGATGGAATTCAACCATCGCGATTATCACGACAATGAGGCCCTATTTACCGTACACATGTATTTTTAAGTAATCATCTGCCTCGATGAATAACGTTGACAGGTATCGTAGGTAGCTTTATATTTCACACCATTCGCGCTTTTAACCAACCACCAAAGGAGAAGGCATAATGAATAAATTGGCCATAACGATGATCGGGGTCGGATTTTTGAGCCTGACTGCCTGCCAGCCGGTAGCTTCACCGTTAGTCGGTGTGTTTTTTAATGACACCAAATATGGGTACATTGCGACGACCAATACGAATGCCACAAAAGAAGGCAAAGCTTGCGCTCAGACCATTCTGGGATTAGTCGCAACCGGTGATGCGAGCATCTCCGCCGCAAAAGCGAACGGCGGAATCACTCAAGTCTCCCACATCGATTATTCGGCGAAGAGTATCCTGGGTATCATCGGGGACTGGTGCACGATCGTTAAAGGCCAGTAGGAGAGCGGTCGGTTTTAGAAGGGGCCTTGGGGGCAATGCCTCAAGGCCCGTTTTTTTGCGAAGATTTGTAACAGCGGTCGTAGTACAAACTATGCCGCTTAATAGTCATTGATGCCTGCCCGTGTGGAGAAGTGCATGGTATCCTCACCGATGACCGCTAGAAATTGTAGAGTTCAATCGCCGGGACGGTCACGGCAATGAACTGCTGTTCATCCTGCATGTCTATTTTTAATCAGTTACTCCCACGGCGTACCATCTTTTTTAGTCACATTAATCAGCTTGACGATATTATCCTGGCCATATGTGACGACTGCCCGGCCTTGTGATCCATCGAGTACGGCCAATTCCATCGGCCAAAAGATTAGTTCAGCCAATCCCAGCGTAAACACGTCGCCGGCTATGTAGAGCACAATTCTGGCTTTTGATGCTTCATGCAATCCCGACGTAAATTCAAAGATCTCAGTCCGCTCGCCTTCCATGGATTCTGTTGACCTAGGCATTCCAAATACGGATATCACTGCCGGTCTATTACTCCCGATTTTCACATTCTCCACTGCGACAGGAGGGCGCCGCGGTTGCAGCTTTATATATGGAACATCCCTGAGCCATGATGAGGAAGGTTAGGAGCCCAGCTAATACGTGCATAATTCACCCTCATTAAATGTTGTTACGTACTACATAAATGAGTGTACCTATTTCGTATGCTAAGCGTCAACGCATATTGAGAACTATTTAGAGTAATGATTGTATTTCTCATCAGGCCATGTCCCACATGCTGTGCAGCGGCTATGATCCTTTGCTCATTGTTATTTGTTCTTCCTGCCCACGCTCAAGATGCCTCCAGTCCAGAATTGGGAAAGGTGGAAGCAAAAAAAATCGACATACATCTCAGCGCGTATGCTCTCGGAACCCTTCCCATGCACGCGAGCACGTTGAAAGTGGGCGGTGACGAAATTCCACAGACATCCGTCGGAAGAGGAATTGGCGGTGGATTCAAGGCAGGGATCTTCCCCCATGTTCTGAAACGGATTGTCGGCCTTGAAGCGGAGACTTTCATCTTAGGCGCCGGCGTGACGGCGCCGCGAATGATGACTGGGGCGGGGATACGGTCTGCCGATGCTGACTTCATTGCGGTGACGACCATGGTCAATGTATTGCTTCGTTACCCGGGACAGATACTTCAGCCCTATGGTGGGGTGGGCGGCGGGCTCTCATCAGGATTCTTACTCGATACCGATATTCAGCACGGCTCCGACCGAATTACCGGAAACGGCGGCAGCATGACGTTCGCCTACCAGTTCTTGGGCGGTCTGAGAGGGTACGTCACACCAAAAGTCTTTCTCTTTGGAGAGTACAAGTATGTCGCCGCGAAGTATGATTGGGACAGCATAGGATCGTTGGGATCAAGGCCGAGCGTCACGCTGAACCTCCACGCGCAGCTCTTCTCAATCGGGATCGGCCTCTCCTTCTGAGCCGCCTCGTTTACAACTTCCGAACGCCTTGTTAGGATGCTTGGCTATGCGATTGGCCCTTATGGCGTGGTGGGGATGTATCGCGATGCTGTGCGCCGTGGCGTTCAGCTTCGTCACCGGCGTCGTCCATCCGGATGAAAAAGTGAATGCGCTATGGCTCGTGGTGGCCGCCGCTTGTTTCTACGTACTGGCACTTCGCTTTTACGGCCGATTTTTGGCACGGCGTGTCCTGGAACTCGACGACACCCGTATGACCCCTGCCCACCGCCTGCATGACGGGATGAATTTTTATCCCGCCAACAAGTATGTCTTGTTCGGTCACCACTTCGCCGCCATTGCCGGAGCCGGTCCACTATTGGGACCGGTACTTGCGGCGCAGTTCGGGTTTGTGCCGGGATTCCTCTGGCTCGTCATCGGCGCCGTCCTCGCAGGAGCGGTGCAAGACTTTATTATTTTGGTCGCGTCCACGCGGCGGAATGGCCGTTCGCTTCCTGAAATTGCCCGCGATGAGCTGGGCCCGATCACGGGAATTGCGACCGCGGTCGCCGTGCTCTTTATCGCGGTCGTCGCATTGGCGGGTCTGGGTCTTGCCGTCGTGAATGCGCTCTATCGTAATGCATGGGGCACATTTACGATTGCGATGACGATTCCGATCGGCTTGCTGATGGGATTTTACCTTCAGAAATTTCGTCCAGGGCGCATCGGTGAGGTGTCGGCATTCGGGGTGGCTCTTCTCGTCGCATCCGTGATGCTGGGACGGCTCGTGGCGCAATCGGGCCTCGCCGCTTGGTTCGAGTATGAGCGGTCAACACTGGTGTGGCTCTTGAGCGGCTATGGATTTCTCGCCTCCGTCCTGCCCGCGTGGATGTTGTTGGTGCCGCGAGGCTATCTCTCCACGTTCATGAAACTCGGCGTCGTCCTCCTGCTGGGCCTGGGTGTGGTGCTGATGGCGCCGACGGTCGAGATGCCGCGAGTGACTTCATTCATTAATGGCGGCGGCCCCATCATTCCAGGCACGCTGTTCCCGTTTCTGTTCATCACGATTGCGTGCGGCGCCATCTCGGGGTTTCATTCCCTCGTATCATCGGGCACAACCCCAAAGATGATTGAATACGAGACGCAGGCAATAGTGGGTTATAGCGCGATGTTGCTCGAAAGCTTTGTCGGGGTGATGGCCCTTATTGCTGCATCAGTGTTGGCCCCTGGAGACTACCTGCATATCAATACGATGTTATCCGCTGAGACGTTGGCCGCGATGGGATTTCCGACGATGAAGGTTGACGCGCTGTCACAGTTGGTCGAAGTGGACGTAGCGGGGCGGCCCGGCGGCGCTGTGTCATTGGCCGTCGGTATGGCCTCCATCTTTTCCGCGTTGCCCGGTATGGGTGGCTTGATGGCCTATTGGTACCAGTTTGCACTCGTCTTCGAAGCCCTATTTATCCTCACGACCATTGACACGGGCACACGTGTGGCGCGATATCTGATTCAGGAAATGGGTGGCCGGTATTACCCTCCGCTGCGGGACATGACCTGGGGGCCTGGCGTTGTGGTCAGCAGTGGGATCGTCGTCGGAGCGTGGGGCTATTTGATTGCCACCGGTAGTATTTCGACGATTTGGCCGATGTTTGGGGCAGCCAATCAACTTTTGGGGACACTCGCTCTGTGCATCGCGACCACTGTGCTGATCAAGATGCGTAAGTTGCACTATGCATGGGTGACCGTCATTCCGATGGCCTTTGTCGGCGTCATTACGCTGACCGGCGCCTATGAAATGCTGATTTTGTTTGTGAGCAAGGCCACGGCCACGGTTGGCGGAGGACAAGCCACGGCCTTGTACATCGATGCTGCCTTAGTTGGAGTGGTCGCGCTCTTGGCGTTGATTGTCGTAGGGGATAGTGTCCGGCAATGGTATGGATATGTCGTGCTGAAGCATCCCTTCACCAGTAGCGAGGTGATCGTCTCCAGCGGCGGATCTGCGGTAAGCGGCCGCCTCACCGCCGGCGATGGGTTTCATCTGCCCTCCGGAGGGTGCTGCTGAAGCCCAAGGCTCGTTTCACGGATCGTTTTGTCGGGAGGTTATGATGGCTGACCAATTTTCATTCGACGTCGTATCGCAAGTCGACTTCCAAGAGGTGAAAAATGCCGTCGAGCATACGACCAAGGAAGTTCGCCAGCGCTTCGACTTCAAAGGATCGAAGACGGAGCTGACGCTCAATGAAAAAGAAAAACAGCTCACCGTCGTGTCGGACGATGAATATAAATTGAACGCGGTTTTGGACATCCTCAAAGCAAAATGCATCAAGCGGGGCGTCTCTGTAAAAGCGCTCGATTGCGGTAAGCTTGAAGAAGCGCTTGGCGGCACCGTTCGTCAGGTTATCGCGATTCAAAGCGGCATCCCGGGCGATAAAGCGAAGGCGATCAGCAAGGAGATGCGGGACGCAAAACTCAAAGTACAAACGCAAATCCAGGGAGAGCAGGTTCGCGTGTTGAGCAAAAGCAAGGATGATCTTCAAACCGCCATCAGCTTTTTGAAGCAAAAAGACTTTGGGATTGATCTGCAGTTCATCAATTACCGCTAATGTGAGGATGCTGACAAACGCCCCAACTTCGTTCTGGGGTCGAAAAATGCTCAACGTGCCCATTGGGACAGACGTGTTTGAGCATCCTAAGGTTCGTTTTTATTAAGGTGTACTGCTGATACCCTCACACATGTTCACTTGCCGGCGTCTGTGCTTGTTCCTCTTGGCGTTCTTCTTTGTCGTTTCTTCCGGCTGCGGCCGGAGCGATGCCATTGTGGTGATTGCGCTTCACCCCAAGAATCCTGACATCCTGTACGTTGCCACTAACGACTACATCTATAAATCGCGCGACGGCGGCCAGACCTGGGAGAATCTGTCGCATCACATGAGTCATTCGCGTGTCATTTCCATGGCAATCGATCCGGTTTATCCGGCGACGGTGTATGCCGGCACCAAGGGGGATGCCGTCTATAAAAGCTATGACGGCGGACAGCGATGGGTATCGCTGCGCGCGGGGCTTGACGATGTCACGATCAGCTCGGTCGTCAATCAATTTGTCTTCGACCCCGCCGACAATAATCGATTATTCGTGGCGACGACCATGGGTGTCTTCGAATCTAAGAACGGTGGTGAGCAGTGGCAAAAGCGTATGGATGGAATGAAAGAAGTATTGATGGTCGTGACGTTGGCGATGGATCCTGTGCGACCGGATATTCTCTATGCGGGAACGAGCGGAGGCGTGTATAAGAGCACCAATCAAGGCGCTCGATGGGACAAGATCAACAATGGTCTTGTATCGCCGAAGGAATTGGCTTCTTCACGAGCGTTGGGCGTCACGGTTATGGCTGTGGATCCGTTTTCTCCGGAGACTGTATATGCCGCGACGCTCAGCGGCATCTATAAGTCTGGGAATGGCGGGCAGTCATGGGATCGGATTGCGCAATCTTTACCCGATCAAATGATCAGTGCGATGGTGCTCGATAGGACGACGGCCGGCACTCTGTATGTGGCCAGCCGCGAAGGTGTGTATAAGAGTACAGATGGTGGAGCGACATGGAAGGCGCTTAATAAGGGACTCGCGACGCTCAATATACGCTCATTAGTACAGAGTCCGACCGATTCACAAATGCTGTACGTCGGCACCAATGGTAGCGGACTGTATCGCAGCCGAGACGGAGGGGAGACGTGGGAAGCGATTGCGCCGATTGGGTCAGGAACATGATCAAGGTCAGCGATTATTCAGATTAGAATCGCCAATCCAAGGACCCACACGCGAGGGGTTTGTTGACGGACCGGTGGGACCCTGTGTCGTTCCGATTTCGAATCCGGTTGACGTCGGTAAGTCGCTTGTCGGCGTATTTCCCCCACCCAGTGCCGGACCGGACCGCGTCGGTAGATTCGTGTCTTCAATATTCTGTCCTCTGCGTGGGTGCAGGTCTTCGGTCACATTGCTGTACGGTGAAACTGTTGAGCCAATATCGGCTCCAAAGGAGCTTCCTAGTGTCGTGCTTTCAATATCGCCGCCAATTCGGCTCGGCAAGGTCGTGCTCTGTATCTCCATGCCGGTGCGCGCCGAAGCCGGGGGACGCTTGGCGCGAAACTCTTTGGCGATGGCGTCCTCTTCATCTTCGATTCTCCGCCGTTCTCGTCCTGCCGCTTCATAACCAAGTGTATCGACCTTCTGCTTAGATTCGGCGAGCTGTTCCAGGCGAGTCTTGAGTTTGCGCAGGTCGTCGCGCGCGCGCGCAACAGTTCCGACGATTTCACTCAAGGTATATTGTCTGGCGAATGTGCCGAGCTTCGGACTCTTTCCGGGTCCCCCCGCTAAGCCACCGCTTCCTGTGCCGTCCCCTGGTCCCGGAGTACTTCCACCATCTCCCTTGCCGAATCCAGCACTGTTGTAAATACCTTTCTGTTGTACTGACTTGAGAATATGAGAAGCCTGTTCGTGAAGGTCTTCAACATCTTCGATGGACTCCACCTTATTTGCACAACAATCCAAGAACTGACGATACCGGTGCACAAAGTTCGAGGCTTCATTCTGAATTTCCACGATTTTGATCGGGTCTTTAACCTTCTCTTCTTTTCCATTCCCCTTTTGTCCTTCTTCTTTTTCTACTAGGGGTGTGCAACCGGGCTCAGCGGTTACCGCGATCTGCTGATCGGACGTTCGGTTCGGGCACCAATAGACCGGTGCCGGCGGATTAAGGGGATTGGCAGGATCAAATTCTCTTGCCCAGGTTCCTGTGATTCCGATAGCCAAGCTCAATGCAAGAAGAGTGGCGCAGAAATGTCTCAT
>JAICXS010000204.1 GCA_025934615.1 Nitrospiraceae bacterium | reverse complement strand
CGCGTTCCGCGCGGGTGCGCAGCGCGCCGACATCGGATCCGGCCTGCGGCTCGGTGAGCTGCATGGTGCCGGGCCAGTCGCCCGTGATCAGTTTTTCGAGGTAGATTTTTTTCAGTTCCTCGCTGCCATGGGCATCGAGCGCTTCGATCGCGCTGAGCGTCAGCAGGGGACAGAGGCCAAAGGAGATGTTGGACGCGCTCCAGATTTCCGTGCAAGCGGCGTTGACGGCGAGCGGCAACCCCTGGCCGCCGAAGGTTTCCGGTCCCGAGACCGCGTTCCAGCCGGCGGCGGTCTAGCGCTTGTAGGCATCGGGCCAGCCGGGCGCGGTGATGACGTTCGAGCCCTCGAGCTTGATGCCGTGCTCGTCGCCGACCCGGTTGAGCGGCGCCAGTACGTCGGAGGCAAACCGGCCGGCTTCTTCCAGAACGGCGGCGGCAATATCGCCGTCGAAATCGCCGTAATGCCCGGCCTTCACAGCAGCCTGCAAGCCGGCGCCATGGTTGAGGGCGAGCAGCATGTCGTTGATCGGCGCGCGGTAGGTCATGGCTTCAAGGCCCCGTACGGAAAAGAGTGGCTAAAGCCGTCTTCCCACGAAACCGGGCGTCTCTCAACTCTCGGACCGCGCGCCGGCGCGGTAAAGAGTACCTTTAGAGGTCAATTCGGCCGGAATCGCGCGGCGGGAGGCCTGCCGGCCAGTCGCTTGCCGGGTCCTGGCTTCAACCGGATTTTCGGCGTCGACCCGGTTGAAATCGCTCGATGGCCTCTATAGACCGGCGTGGCCGATTTGAGGTCCGGGGAGGCGCCTGCCGTCCCGTCTTCGGCCGTTGGGGCGTCGCCAAGTGGTAAGGCAGTGGATTTTGATTCCACCATACGGAGGTTCGAATCCTCCCGCCCCAGCCAGGCATTCGAGGTCCGTTTCGGTCACATGCGGAGAGCGAGCGGAATCATCCACGTCTACCCATTGGTGGGCTGACCGAAAATGAACCTACGATCGAATTCCTTGGCGCTATCTACTGTCTCTGACGGACTGGCTCGTATCGGGATATATTTACCTTTCGCCGCAGTGACCGCGTTTGTGTTGCTTGCACTTTATTCAAAGGTCTTTCACGGATTTTCTTCGGACGGAGTGAGTGTCCCAAGTCTTTCGGTTCTCCAAAATCAGCGCGCCTTTCTGATGAGCCGGGGCTTGGTACGCGATCTGAACGTCGATTTCTTGATATTCGAGGCATTTATTTGGGTTTCATCAATCGTCGGTCTCTTCCGACTCCTGACGGGCCTTTTTTCGGTGCGGGTGCTTTGTTCTTTTCGCGCGAAGCTCGGAATCTATGAAAAGCAGGGAGGGACGCCTTTCGGAATGTTGATTGGCTTTCTTGTTCTCTTTCCCGGTGCAATGATTGGCTCGCTCAATTTCGGATTAGCAGCGCACTCGGATCAGGTGCGCGCGCTCATGGAATATTCGCCACGAAGTTTTCTGTGCTTGATGACCTTCATATTCTGCGGGTGCGCAATTTTTCTGGCTGAAGGCGTATTGCTTTTTACGTGGGTCCTATCCGAGAGATCGTGACGATGTGGGCGGAGATTTTTGAGCCCGGAGGCGGTCCGCTAGTCCACGATGCCACGCAGTCCGGGTCCAGGGCAGGACGCTCAAAGCTTGAACAACGCCTCCGCGTTTCCATGCGCGTGCGGTCGGCGGACGGGAATCTCGTCCAGAAAAGCGCGCCCTACTCGTCAAGAGGAAAGACGGGCGCTTAAAGCGCGCAGTTTTCGTTCACCGCTTCGCCGGCGTTTGGGTCGCCCGGCGCCGTCGCCCAAGCCAGTTCGGCCAGCGTGACTATTCGCCGGGACTGCCCAGCAACATGGAGGACGACGCCGCGGCGCGGGCCGCACGTTTGGCGTTCTTGGCCAGCGTCTGTTCGATCATCTTGCCCATCATGACGCGCATGAGTTTGGTCGGGATAATCGAGCTGAGGAAACGATTAAGTGCACCCGGCAGGCTCAGCGATCGTCCTTGCTTGAAATGCCGCAGCGCCTCAGAAACGCATTGCTCGGCACTCATCGGCTTCATCGGCATGTCGGCAGGGTCGAGGCCGAATTTCGTTATGATCGCCGTATTTGTGGGTGGTACGACCAGGGTCATCACCTGAATGTTCTTGCGCTTGAGTTCGAGATGAAGCGACTCACCAAGGCTTTGGACGAGTGCCTTGGCGCCGGCATCGGTGGCCGCAAAGGGAATGCCGTGATCTGCGCCCATAGCGCCTCCAAACAGCAGGCCACCGCCACCACGTTTTGCGAACCGGTCACAGAATATGCGGGCGATATTGAAATGAGAGAGTGAGTTAAGGCGGAAGCGCTCCAACTGCTCGCGATGGTCCTGTTCAAGAAAATGACCCGGGTGGCCGGTACCAGCATTGGAAATCACCAGCCCGATATCGATGTTGCGAAGCTGCTGATCCAGCTTCTCGACGGCGTCATCTTCCGAGAGATCCACAATCACGCACTTGGTTGAAATCCCGTAGCGGCGCTCGACCTCTTGCGAGACCTCCTTCAGCAGATCGCCCCGCCGTGCCGCCAGGACGACATTGAGCCCCTCGGAGGCCAATTGACGGACGAACTCGGCTCCAATGCCTGAGGAGGCACCTGTCACTAGCGCCCACGGGCGGTATTTCTTTGCAAATGTTGATGGTGTGGTCATTGACGCTCTCCTTTACGACAGGTTCATCAGCGACGTTGCCAAATGGCATCGCCGAATTCTGGGTTGGGTGGTGTGCGGGCAAGAGCGTTGGTGTAGTTGGTCATTGTCTTGAGCGCGAGGCCAAGAATGACTTCAAGCGCCTGACGGTGGCTGTAGCCAGCATTAACGAAGGCCTGTTTATCGCCGTCAGAAACAGCGCCGCGTTTTTCCAGCATGGCGATGACGAAAGTACGCAGAGCTTCGAGTTTGGGGTCTGTGAGCGACCGTCCCTCGCGCAGCGCCGCGACTGTATTCTCATCGATGCCCTGCTGACGCGCCGCCCAGCTGTGCGCCGTCATGCAGAAATCGCAATTGTGCCGGTAGCTCGCGACCAAATAGATGACCAGCCGTTCGGTCGGATTGAGCGAGGTCTTTTCAAAGAAAGGCTCCAGCGCCCGGTAACCCA
Source organism: Nitrospiraceae bacterium (assembly GCA_025934615.1). Taxonomy (GTDB): domain Bacteria; phylum Nitrospirota; class Nitrospiria; order Nitrospirales; family Nitrospiraceae; genus JAICXS01. Next base: position 1,797 of record JAICXS010000204.1, on the reverse strand, counting down.
TCAGCAAAGGTGGAGCCTCGGCGAGCTTTGCTGCGATGCTGGGTATGAAGCCCATTCTTTGTTGCATGGCCTGCAAGGCCGGGCGCACTTCATCGGGCGCGGTTTCGACAGTGTGCGCCGGGAAAGCCTCAGTCATGTTCACCTCGTTTGTGTTTAAAGTTTTCGAGTCGTGGGACGCAGGGCCCAGGACGTGAGCGCCACGCCGCCGATCACGAGCGGGAGAATGATTTGCGGAAGGGGATCGTGGAGCGCCGCGCGGGAATAAGCGGCAAAGATCGTGTCAAACACCATGCCCGCGTAAGCCCACTCTTTGAGCCGCCCAAAGCCGGGCGCGAGTACGATGATGGCAGAGAGAATTTTCAATAGCCCGAAAGGAGCCAAGAGGTAGGTGGGGTAGCCCAATCTCGCCATCTCGACCGTGAAATGCGGGAGCCCGATGAGAAGTGCGCAGCCCGGTACAGCAAAGAGAAGAGCCGACGCGACGCTGGCAACCCAATACGCGACAAGCCTCGACCTCTTCACGCCAATTGTCCTTTCTCGCTCATCATTATATATAGCTAGTTGACTAACTCATATGTCAGGCCTGAAAAGAGGTCAAGAGCAAAGGCGCGGACTTTATGAGCCCCAAGTGGAGATGAATGGACATGAAGGAGAAAGTGAGCACCAGCGACGACAAGCGCGGCCGCCTAACGCGCGCCGCTGCCGACCTGACGTATGCGCGCGGCTTCAACAACATAGCGCTGGCTGATATCGCAGAAGCGGCCGACGTGCCGCTTGGCGGGGTCTATTATTACTTCAAGACCAAGACCGCGATCGGCGAAGCCATTGCTGCACAGCGCGGAGAGGAGTTTCAGCAACTCCGCGCGGTGTGGGAGCAAGCCAGGACGCCAAAGGAACGCCTCAAAGCGTTCGTTCAATTTACCGTCGACAATCGAGAATCCTTGGTACGTGCAGGCTGCCCGGTTGGCAGCCTCTGCTCTGAACTGGGCAAAGAGGACACGCCTCTTGCGAGGTCTATCGCACGTCCTTTGCGAGATCTCTTAGGCTGGGTCGAATCGCAATTCGCCACCCTCGGACACAAGCGTGACAAGGCCGGGTTAGCGATGCATCTCTTAGCCGCGCTGCAGGGGGTTTCGCTGCTTGCTAATTGCTTTCGGGATTCCAAGCTCGTGGTTGAAGAAGGGAAGCGTTTGAGTACCTGGATTGACGGGCTCTAACGCAGTAGCAACGAAGCATTTAGTGCCTTCAAGAGCCCAATGTGTGGATCACGGAGAGTTCCTGCACATTAGCCCGCTTGTTCGGTCCAATGCTTGACCCGTCAAGACTGAGCGAAAAGGTGCAAATTCAAGTATGCGCCTCACATGTGAACTTTCAAGCAAATCGGTGTTCTGACCGACCGCTAAAGGAATTTGACGGAAAGGCTGCGACCGGTCTTTTTCCGAACGATTCTTGTAAAATGGAGGGCCTAGGCTGCAGCATGACCGCACTGCCAAGACGATTTGCAAATCTTAGAGAGTGAGTACGACTATACGCTAAGCGTATACAGGGATTGAAGTTTATCCCGTCTTGACCATGAGATGGCACGTCGCCAAGTGGTAAGGCAGCGGATTTTGATTCCACCATACGGAGGTTCGAATCCTCCCGCCCCAGCCAGGGCACGTAGGGTCCATGCCGGACACATTACGTTTCATTCCGGAGACATAGATAACGCTTTCGGCCCGAAAGGATTTGTTCGAGCCTGCAGGTCTCATCGTCGAAGTAGCCGAGATCATAGTCCATGAAGCTGACCAACCAAAT
>JAICXS010000336.1 GCA_025934615.1 Nitrospiraceae bacterium | reverse complement strand
TGTGCATCCGGCTGGTAGTCACCGGGCTTAACGCAAGTCTGCTGTGACCGTCAGCTGAGGCCAAAGAGCTTCCCACTATAAGAGAGGGGATGCTTCTGCCCTACTCGCGGGTTGAAGAAAATCCTGCTTTGTTCGTAAAGGGCCCGTCAGGTTACACAACTTGACGGGCTCTTCTTTTACTCGAAGTTGTCCCTGCCAGCGCCGTGAACACTACACATCCGGCAGTGGCAGATAAAGATGTTCGCGCTAGTGCACAAGGAACCTGTGTCCCAAGGAAACGGACTCCGCCAGACACTTCTTGAATCGCCAACTGCGTCTCTATTCGCGCTATCTTACGCCAGCCTTTGCAAAGTCCTCTGGTCGGGGAAGCTTTCCACGCAGGAGCCAGGTGTCCTGATGGATTTGCCATTTGCCCTTTACCTTCTGGACTTGGACAGGCTCAGGCTGAAACTCGACCCACTGACTCCATCGGCCGCGTGGCCGATTGACGTTCCCACCCACGAGGCCATCCAATAGTATTCCCGGTTCCCCGGCCTCACGACATGGTACTTGCTTGAACGACACCTCTCCGGCCCATTCGAACCCATTCAGCCGATCCGAATCGCTCAGATCGTACAAACGAACGCCTTCCACCGTGAGCTCGCGCAATTGCCGGAGAAACTGAATCGGCGCAAACGAACTCCCCGTGTCTCTCGCCGTAATCCAGCCTTCCGGGGTTTTCATCCAGTGCTTCATGACCTCCCCCAGAGCGGCGTCCTGCGCCTCCCGTTCCAGGCCCGAAACTCCCGCGGCGCCGCCGGGATCGGCTGAATTTGATTGGTTGCAACCCGATGACCCGACTGTCATGGCGAGTCCGACCGCAACGACGAAAAGTCTACACTTGCGAATCATGATGGGCCTCCCTGATTCGGCCACTATTCGCTACTTTGATTTTTTCATCGCCCCAATGAAGCTCGGCCCCGTGAGCGATCCGTCGTCGTGGATCATGAAGTCGACCTTTTCTCCCTTTGGGCTGCAATCGAGCAACACCTTGTCACCACTCACCTTGTAGCTGCACGCCACAGTCTCACCCATCATGGTGAAATTCGCTTTGCCACCCGACTTAAGATCGAGTGTGACCATGCCGCCGGTGTTCGTGTAGGTGCCCTCCGTCTTCGAGCCGCAACTTCCAATAGCGGGCATGACTACAAGCAAGGCGGCAAGCAGCACGAGTCTGGGAACGATCAGGCTTTTCATGGGATCCTCCGATTAAATAGTGTGAGTAGCATCGATTTCGAATCATGCGTCTATCAGATGGACGTTTTATAGCTTGGGCTTCTCCTGCTGCTTCGCCTTCTCGATGTCCTGCTTATGCTTCCCCTCCGCAATGTCCTTCTTCCACTTTGACGTGGCTTCAGATGCGCGCAACGCGAGCGGAAAGCTCATCGTCACCATTCGCATCTGACTGTACAGCTCCGGTGGATTCGACTCGACAAGCCCGGCAAACACGGCCGTATAAGATTTATAACACCAATCATTCTGGGGGTTTTTCCCCTTGTACAAATCAGCATAGACTTCAACGAGACCGAGATGTAGGGCGTCCGCTCCCGTGATACACGATGTTAAGGTCTGCGTAGTGGTAAAGTCCGGCGCCGTCTTTCCTGGTGCCGAAGGCAAAGGAGCGGGACGGCCTTGCTCATCAAACAGCCATAAGATGGTCTGGATTTGACTGTCATCCGTAGCCGGCTTGCCTTGCGAGACATTCGTCAGCGATTCCTTCCCATACTTCTCGCGCAACGAAGCCAGGAGGGTGGTCTTCGGAATGCCCTTGTTGGCGAAGAAGTGTTGGCGAATGACTCTCCACACCACCTGCTTATTCGGCGGTAGCGTCACATCCACGGTCACCTGATCACCTTCCATGCCCATCATAATTTGCTCCGCCGGCGCCGAGGAAAATGCCTTGATCACCGGCTTGTCGATCGTAGGCAGAGTGTCCGACATGATCTGGACTTTATTCTTGGGCAACTGCGCTTGCAGTTTGGCATGCGCGTCCCGCACCGGCATGCCGAGCTGAATGCTGAGGATATCCGGCATTCCTTCAGCCGCTGCGTTGGAAGTAAGCACGACAACCGCGAGCATTCCGATCTGAGCACGCGTCCCCATGTTCATGATGTATCTCCTATGGCCAATCGGGGCGAATACGCAAGATCGTATTGATTGCTTACTGCCGCGTCAAGACCTGCAAGTCCTATTCGAAGGTTGACGGTTACTGGTTCCCGATGGCGCGATGTTCATCTTGACTTGCAAGAATCAGTGCGACTAGTATTTCGCTTATGTCACGTGTCGGAACTCGCCTTGTTGCCATTGGATTAGTCACCTGTTTGCTCATCTTGAGCGGGGTGATGTATCCCCAGACGGTGGCGCATGCGGAGCACCATGCCCATCACAAAGCGGCGACCCATTCTACGGCGCTCTGCACGTGGATGTGCGCAGCCGGCCAGGCACAAGAAACGGTTTCGTTCAATCTGCAGATCGTAACGGCAACCGCTCACCCCCCTGACGGCTTCATCGCAACCCAACCGATTGAAATTTACGCCACTGCCCTCGCTAGCCGAGGCCCCCCTTTCCGCCTGTTCTAAAACTCATCTTCATCGTCGATGCGGGTCGAGGCGTTTTGTCTTAGACCCATCCTGTAAAATCTTTCTTCAGAAGTCCGTCCAATACTCAGGGAGTAGAGCATGATGCGAACGATTCTCCACCGATTCATCAGCGTGGTCATCGTGAGTGTATGTATCGTAGCGCCGCAGACTCCGGCATGGAGCATGGGGGAACGCGTGCCAGTGGTCGGCTCGACAGCCTCCGATTTCAGTTTGCCGGATCTCAATGGAGAAACTCGGCAGCTCCGTCAATTTCGCGGGAAGATCGTCCTGCTGAATTTCTGGGCCACCTGGTGCAAGCCCTGCACGACTGAAATGCCCGCGATGCAGTCCTGCTACGACAAATTACGCGACAAGGGACTGGTCGTCTTGGCCGTCAACGAGCTGGAAGATGACGGCAAAGTCAGAGAGCACATCAAGACTTATGGGCACACCTTCCCCGTCCTCATGGATCGGGACAACCGTGTCGCAAACATGTACGGCGTCTATGGTCTGCCGGTCAGCGTCTTCATCGACGAACGCGGCATCGTACAGGAATACATCAGAGGCGGGACGCTCACCGAAGAGGCGATCCATCAGATCGTGGACCGCCTCGCGCAACACTCATCACAGTCGGCGTCGCTACCTTAGTTAACCATGGCCCGATCTCTTCGCCACGTGTTCGCGGTAAGTCTGGCGGTCTGTTTGCTGATTCTCAGCGGGCTGGTCTATCCTCAGGCGGTCGCGCATGCGGCGCATCATGCTCATCACCAAGCGGTGACGCATTCAACCGCTCTGTGCGCCTGGCTCTGCGCAGCCGGACAGGCACTGGACGCGGCTGACATTATTTTTACTTCCTCTCCCGGTCCATCAGCGTCCCTCTCCTCTTCGGAGCCTAAGAAGTCTCTGCCAATCCTCCATGCGTTCATACCCTCTCGCGGTCCTCCTGCGCCAACTGCCGCCTGATTCAAGCCGTTCGTCATTCATTCGCTCAACATCCGCCGTCGATGTTCTACGTGAGGAG
>JAICXS010000499.1 GCA_025934615.1 Nitrospiraceae bacterium | reverse complement strand
GCCACCCTTCATCTTCCACGCGCCCTTGTTCCCTCGCCTGTTTCAAAAGCCGCAACGGTCTACCCGCCTGCCGGTCTGTCTCTGTATAAAAACGTTCTATGTGTTGGCCGATAATTTCTTCTGTCCGATAGCCTTTCAGCATCTCCGCCCCGCTATTCCAAGTCACGATGCGTCCGTTTGGATCCAGGGCGAAGATGGCATAATCCCTGACCTGGTCAACGAGGAGCCGAAATAGTTCCGCCGATTGCTTAACGTCAGGGACAGGTATCTCTCCGCGGCCTTCAGTGCGTCCGGCCTTCAACCTCGCGACTCCTTTCACGTTTAGTGTGCCTATAGTTGGCCTGTACATCACAAGACAGCAAGAAAGTCGTAAACCGATAACTAAATGATCATCCTGCCGTTCGGCGCGGATTGTGTCGATCATCTTGATACTGGCCTAATCCTGAATGCGGGGCGTCGAGGGGCGATTAGCGAGAATTCTGGCAGCGCTGTCGATAGAATCTTTGATTCTGAATCGATTGACCCGGCTAACGAGGCCGGTGTCTCTTCTTCCTATTCGGATTCGCCCTTCTCGGCATCCTCAATTTGCCTTCTCAAGCGTTCGTCGATTTCTCGCAGGCGCGAGGACAGTCGCTTGTTTTCCATGGAAAATATTTGCGCTTCGGCAGACAGAGGGCTGGCGAGACCGGTTTGACGCAGTTGTCGGCGAATGATCGCACGTGTCACGACCGACAAAAAGACATCGGCATCGACGGGTTTTTGAACGAGCGCGTACGCTCCTTCCCTGTAGGCTTCTTCTTCAAGCTCTCGCGTGCCGTAGCCGGTCAGGAGGATGATCGGGATGTCCGGCCGCATCGTTTTGCATTCTTTTAAAAAATCGATTCCATTCAGTCCCGGCATATTGAAGTCGCTTACAATCGCGTCGTATTCCGTATTGTGAATGAGCCGGAGCGCTTGCTCGGCGCTAGAAGCCGTTTCGACCGTGATAGTGCGCGGCCCTTGCTGAAAGACGGCAGGCAGCGCCGTCAATAGCATCGCATCGTCGTCTATTAAAAGGATGTGAGCCATCTGAATCTATGTAACAGAGATTACCATACTCTTTCAAGCTGTTAATATTTAAAGTGAATTAAGCTGATTATCTGACACGGAAGGTTAGGAATGGCTTACAGAAGATGTTATGCGTGGATGAAACCGGTCGGCGGCGAGCCTATAGCACGATAGGCCGATGGCCCGCCATGCCACCCCGGATAATGGAGGCGGATATACTATCCATACTTACCCTTTCGTCTTCAACGCGAGGCTTGGCTCTTCCGGCTTTGTTCCGTTCGGCGGCCAGCCGCCGCCCAGGGCCTTATAGAGCTGCACGATGGAAACAAGGTGGAAGCGATGCGTGCTGGTCAGCGATAATTCCGCGTCGAACAGGCTCCGTTGCGCGATTAGCACATCTAGATAGTTGGCAAGCCCTCCCTTGTAGCGCAGGTTCGCTAGGTGCAAGGCGGATCGTAGGGCCGCGACCTGTTCGGCTTGCGCTTCTTGTTGCGTACGGGCAGTTCGAACGGCGACCAAGGCATCTTCGACTTCTCGAAACGCTACCAGGAGAGATTGCTCATACTGAGCCAGCACTCCTCTGGCGACGGCTTCAGCGGCCTCCTGTTGATACCCTAAGATATTGGCATTCAGGAGAGGCGCCGTTAAACTCGGCCCCAGCACCCCGAATTCCCCTCCGGCAATGCCGCCGACATCGAAGATCTTCGAGAGCCTCGGGTTCGCCACGCCGAGAATGCCGGTGAGCGACAGCTTGGGAAACCGGTCGGCTTTCGCCATCCCAATACGGGCGGTCGCCGCATGGAGCGTCTGCTCCGCCTGGACAATATCCGGACGGCGCTGCAAGAGTTCCGATGGCAGGCCGGGCGGTACGGCAGGCGGCAGCACTTGTTCGGTGAGCGATCGGCCACGTGGAATCCGCTGCGGATTGCGTCCCAGCAGCACGCTGATCTGATTTTCCTTTTGAACCATCTGCCGCTCCAACTCAGCCGCTCTCGCCGCCGCATTCGCCCGCTCCGCCTCAAACTGATCGGCATCGAGTTTGGAGATCACGCCCTGCCGCAGACGCGCTTGCGCGATCTTCACGGATTCTTCCCACGACTTCAGCGTGTTTTTCGCCGTCTCCAATTGCATGTCGAATTGCAACAGATCGAAATAGGCCTCCGCCACGCCGCTGACGAGTTGCAGAATGATCGCGCGGCGGTTTTCCTCT
>JAICXS010000158.1 GCA_025934615.1 Nitrospiraceae bacterium | reverse complement strand
CGGTTTCCAGGATGAGCGTATTGTGTCGGTACCGTCGTGTGGTCTTTTGAACCGCTCCCACGGGAGTGATCAGCCAACGGCCGTGTTGCGGGGTTCCAAGTAAGGCGGCGAAACAGGCGGCCGAATCGAAGCGGGGCACGCATAACCAATCGATCGACCCTTCGCGTGACACAATCGCCGCAGCATGCAGATCGCCGATCAAAGCATAGTCTTCGATGCGCGTCAGCATGACCAGTCCCGGTCTTCGCTCCTGTGCTCTTGATAAGCGCGTTCGCGTCGGTCGGCGGATTCTTCCAACCGCCACGGTTGCCACGGTGCGTGGTGCACCTGGACGTGTCCTTCCAGCACAGTGGCTTCCCAGCGGGTCCCCTCGCCTTCTCGCCAACACCGCAGATCGAGCCGGGCCGTTCCTACCGTCAATTTGCGAAGCCGTACATCGGGCAGCCATTCAGGCAAACTGGGATCGAGGTACAACCGGCCATTCGGCGCGTCTGCCCGAATGCCGAGCAGCGCCGTAACCAGATGGAAGATGCTGCCCGCGGCCCACGCTTGTGGAATATTTGCGCCGAGATATTGCACAGGGAAGGTACGCGGCTTGCGCTCGGTTCCGGCAAACAATTCCGGCATGCGGGAGCTCACGAAGTTATTCGCCGCATCCGTCAGGGCTTGTGCGACCATTCCCGTTTCATTCGCAAAGCCGTAACGTTTGAATCCCAGGGCGATGAGACCGTTATCGTGCGGCCAGACCGCGCCCAATTGATACAAGAACGGATTATAGGACCGGTGCTGCGACGACAGCGTGCGGATTCCCCAGCCGCTCCACATGTCGGGTGCCATGAGCCGACGCACCACTCGTTCCGCGCGATCCGGTCGAACGATGCCGCTCCAGAGCAGGTGCCCCGGATTTGAGACGACGCTGGCCACCGGTTTCTTATCGGCATCGAGCGCAAAGGCATAGGTCCCTATTTCTTCGCACCAGAACCGCTCTTCAAACCGTTGTTGCAGTTCCGCTGCCTGACGCCGAAGCTCGGCGGCGCGAGCCGGCTCGTCGAGCGCGTCGAACACTTCGGCCATGCGCAGCTTCGCGTCAAAGACGTAGCCTTGCAATTCACAGGTCGCGATTGGCGGCTCGACCTCCTGTCCGTTTGGATAGACAATGGCGTGACCCGAATCCTTCCAACTTTGATTCTTGATGCCTTTTGGTGAACGGCTGCGATATTCCTGAAATCCATCCCCGTCCAGGTCCCCGTAACGGTCGATCCATTCAAGGGCGCGGAGCGCAACCTCGCGATAGTCACGCAACAGTGATACATCGCCGGTCCATTTCCACGCTTCATGCAACACGATCAGATAGAGCGGAGTCGCGTCGGCGGTGCCGTAGTACGGCGTGTGGGGAATGCGATGGAAATGCGCCAATTCTCCGCGTCGTAGTTCGTGGAGAATTTTGCCCGGCTCGGCGTCGCGCCAGTCATCGTACTCCGTCGCCTGAAGCTCGGCCAGTTTCTTGAGACATCCCCGCGAGAAGGCGGGATTGACGATCATGTTCTGCAGCCCGGCGATCAGACTATCGCGTCCAAAAAGCGTGACGAACCAGGGCACGCCGCCCGCCGGCACCCAGACATCGTCCTCCATGTCATGGTCGTGTAACCGCAATGCGCCCATATCTTCGACCGATTGCCGGTAAAACCGGTGCAGGCATTCATGGCTGGTCTCGATCGCTGTCGCGCTGTCGATCCATCGACGATGAAGATGTACGGTATCCGCTTCGTCGAGGTCCAGCGGGCAATTCGACCGGGGCGACCGGACCTGATCCCCGCAGACCAGGGTGTATTCACAACAGGCGTGCCATGAGGCGCCCGCCTTAAGCTCGATGCGAAAGATAATTTGCCCGTTGGCATAGTGGGGCGATGAATCGCACGAAGCAAGGCGATAGCGGAATTCACGATGAAAATCTTTATGCGTGTATGAGCTTCGCAATTCGCGATGGCGTTGGTCCCATCCCGTCGTGATGCCCGCGCGCCTGATGAACTTCTTGCTTTTAATCTCGAAGAGATCGGCGAAATCTGAATGCAGCGTCAGTTCCAAGTTAAATCGAATCGCCTTCTGCGAATAGTTCGTGACGTCCAGGTCTTCATGAATGCCGCCGTGGGCTACTCGGCTGATGGTGAGCGCGAGGGCGTTTTTCGGCACGTCCTCGCCTTCTTGCGTGATGAACGCCTCGTTTACCAGATAGATCTTCGCGGAAAGATACGTCGTGGCGCTTGACGTAAGCCGGGTCCACGGGCGCCCATTCGAGCAGATTTCATAGACGCTGACGAAACGGGTGTCGTCGGCCAAGACACCTTGCTCGCTTTCCAGCGAGATCTCGCCGCCCAAGTCGGTCACCATAACGGTGCTGGCTTGGTTGATAGTGATGATAGGAGGGCCGATGCTGACTTTAACTGACATAGTTCTTCAGAATGTGGGAATAGGCCCAGCTTCCATCTTGCCTCGCAGGATGACCTGTTTGAACATCCTAGCCGAGCATTCGTCGGTCACGTTTCGCGACGTTTTCTCTTCAGCATCCATAGGAGGCCGCCGCCGATGGCTAGTCCGGCTCCGGCTAGGATAGCGATTTCCTTTGTCGAGAGTCCCTGATGAAATGCTCGCGGCATGAAATAATCGCGCTCGGGATATTCCGTGCCGCCGCGCGACGGACCGCTTCGGGGCCCCTCGCGGAGAGCCATCTGCATCACTTGCGCTAAATGAAGCGCGCGGCGGTCGGTAGTCTGGGCGATCTGCTCACGACAACTGAATCCATCCGCCATAATCAACGTGTCTGCCGACGCGTGCTGCACCGCGGGAAGCAGCGTCATTCCTCCGACTTTCAGTGAGACATCGTAATGATCGCCGGATTTAAAACCGAACGAGCCGGCCATGCCGCAGCAGCCGGAGTCGAGCACATCGAAATGAAGACCGATCCGCTTCATGATCTTTTGCTCGGACGTGAATCCCATGATGGCCTTCTGATGGCAATGGCCGTGCACGATCGCGTGCCGGTGCAGGTGCGGCAACTCGACGTGCGGCGCTTTGGAGTCGAGAAATTCCGCCAAGGTGAGCACTTGAATATTGAGCCGCTTGGCGTCTTCATACATGGGATAGATTTGAATCAGCTCGTCGCGAAACGCGGCCACACAGCTCGGTTCCAACCCGACGATCGGTGTGCCGGCCTCAATATCGTGATGCAACGTGTCGAGGATCTGCCGCCACAGATGTTTGGCGAGGTCCAGCATGCCGAAATCGTAGAGTGGCCGCCCACAGCAGAGCGGGCGATTCGGGATCGTGACGTGGAACCCCGCGGCTTCCAACACCTCCACCGCCGCCACAGCCGTTTCCGGAAAGAAATAATTGTTGAAGGTATCGGGCCAGAGGATAATTTTCGTCTGTCCCACATTCTTTAACGGTCGTGTCCGGAACCAATCGGTGAATGTTTGCGTCGCAAACGGGGGCATCTTCCGACGGACATCGATGCCGCCGACGGCTTTGACCGCGTCGCTGAGTCCAGGTGTTTGCGTCATCAAGTTGGCAAGACCGGGCAAGGTCGATGCAAGGCGGGACCACCAATAGATCAGCCCCATGGAATAGGCGTGCATAGGACGAAGCCGGCCTTGGTAATAGTGGGACAGGAACTCGGCCTTGTATGTCGCCATGTCGACATTGACCGGACACTCGTTTTTGCAGCCCTTACAGGCTAAGCACAGATGCAGCGCATCGTGGACGTGATCTTCCTTCCACCCTTTGTGCAGCGGATCGCCCTCCAACATCTCGAAGAGCATGCGTGCCCGTCCTCTGGTCGAATGCATCTCCTCCCGGGTGGCGCGATAGCTGGGACACATCGTGCCGCCGTGCTCACGCCGGCACTCCCCGACACCCACGCAACGCAAAGTGGTGCGCGCAAAGCTTCCTCCGTCCTCCGGATAACGGAACTGGGTCGTCACATCCGGCGGATTGTAGTCGGCGCCCAAGCGGAGATTTTCGTCGATGCGATACGGATCCACGATCTTGTGAGGATTCATCTTCCCTTGCGGATCCCAGATCGTTTTGAACTCACGGAACGCTTCAACCAGCTCATGCCCAAACATCCTGGGGAGAAACTCTGCCCGTGACTGGCCGTCTCCATGTTCACCGGACAAGGAGCCGCCGTAGCTGACCACCAAATCGACCGCCTCGCTGATGAATGCGCGATATTTCTCGATCCCGTCACGGGTCTTGAAATCGAAATCGATGCGCGTATGCACGCATCCTTGCCCGAAATGGCCGTACAGCGCGCAGTCATATTCGTATTTATCGAAGAGCGCGCGGAGGTCCCGCAAATAATCGCCGATTCTCTCAGGCGGGACAGCGGAGTCCTCCCATCCTTCCCAGGCGTCGGGCTTGCCGGGAACGCGAGCCGTCGCGCCCAAGCCCGATTCGCGCGTCTTCCAGACATGGTGTTCCACTTCCGGGTCGTCGTAAAGCCGCATGGATGGCGCATGTGGTGTGTGCTTGATCGCCGCCATCATGCGTCGAGCATGCTCGTCCGACTCTTCCTTCGTCTCGCCCCCGAACTCCGCCAACAACCATCCGTGTCCCTCGGGCAATAGATTGAGGTTCTCCGGATGTAAGCCTTTCGCTTGGATGTCCTGAACGAGAAAGTTGTCCATGCCTTCCAATCCGATCGGCTGATAGCGAAGAATCTCGGGAATCTGATCGCAGGCCGTATAGATATCGGAATAGCCGAGTACGACCAATGTGCGGGCCGGCGGACTGTGCACCAAACGAACCGTCGCTTCCAGCACCGTCACACAGGTGCCTTCCGTGCCGACGAGCGCTTTCGCGACGTCGAAGCCGTGCTCGGGCAAGAGCCGGTTCAAGTTGTACCCGGAGACTCGGCGCGGGATTTTCGGATAGCGCGCACGGATCAGATCCGCATACGTGTCGCGCAGGCGCCGCAGCTTTCCGTAGATCTCGCCACGCCGCCCGCCCATGCCGATGATGTGTTGAAGCTCTTCTTCGCTGGTCTGGCCGACCTTCATACGGAGGCCGTCGTACGTCAGAATGTCCAGCTCCTCGGTATTCTCTTCCGTCTTGCCGCCCATCAGCGCATGGACGCCGCACGAGTTATTGCCGATCATGCCGCCGAGTGTGCAATGGTTATGGGTCGAAGGATCGGGGGCAAAGGTCAAATGGTATTGTTCAGCAGCGTTCCGAAGATTATCGAGCACGAGGCCGGGTTGCACCCGAGCGCGTTTGCGCCCGGGATCGAGTTCCACGATTTGGTGCAGATACTTCGACATATCCATCACGACCGCCACGTTGCAGATCTGGCCCGCTAAACTCGTCCCGCCGCCGCGCGAGAGTATCGGCGCGCCATAGCGCCGGCACGTCGCGACGGTTTGAAGAATATCGTCAACGCTTCTTGGAATGACGACTCCGATGGGCACCTGCCGGTAATTCGCGCCCCCCGCGGCGTAGAGCGCGCGACTTCCGTCATCAAAGCGCACCTCGCCTTCGATGGCTCGTCGAAGATCGGCAGCCAAACCCTCCCGATCCACGCGCGGTGGTGTCTG
>JAICXS010000108.1 GCA_025934615.1 Nitrospiraceae bacterium | reverse complement strand
AGTTCGCGTATCTTGACCTCCGCGTCTGCATCACCGGGATTCCGGTCCGGATGATATTGGAAGACGAGCTTCCGGTAGGCTTTTTTAATGTCTTCATCCGAAGCCTCTCGGGATACGCCGAGGGTCGCATAATAGTTTTGTCTCGCCATGGCGCAGAACTATAACACCCGAAAGAGGGGCCAGCAAGAATGCCAAGGGTGAGGAGCCATTGCCCAACTGTCAACCGTTCCTGCGAAGTCCGCGCGCCCTAACCGTATGATTCTCCTCGTGTCACGCCTCTATGTCATGGTCGGGAGGACAGGCCATTCGACGGAAAGCTTGACAAGACTGAGAGTGCGCGATCCAGTCCTTCCTCCAATGCACATACAATCAAGCACTTCATGCCATGGCAGAAAGATTGCTGTCTCCCGATGTATCTAGGTATTTATATAGCGATATCTTGTCTATGCCCAATGTACTGAAAATAGACGGTCTGGCGGCCCAGAAAGCACACGAGGCGTTTCGCGGCATCGACGAAAGCTACTGGATTCCAATTTCAGCGGAGGAGCCGCTGTCTTCACCATCTCATGGTCCTCGCGCGATAGAGTTCGGACGGCTCAATCTGCACTGTATGAAAAAGGAGGCATCATCATGAAAACCTTACTGGTGGCCCTCATATTTATGACGGCATTCGCAACCACCGCCGTCTCGTCTGGAGAGGAGCTGCTGTATAAATGCGAGGATGGCACCTTCACGAACATCGCTGAACGCCTCTGTGCCCCTTACCAATCGAAGGGGGTCGTACTGGTCGCCCCAGCCGGCGCGACGTTTGCCTCCATGAGCGCGCTACTTGGAGAGCCGGTTCATCCGACGAATCTGCCAGACCCTCAGGCGGTCTGCAACCTGTACCAAGAGTGGATTGCCCTCAACATGCAAACGGGCGGCGGAGTCACCTTCCATCTGACGCAGGAAGTTCCGCGATGGCGGGCACTCTCGAGGATTTTCACGGCGATCGGCACGCCGTACTGCCCGTGATCACCATCGACTGTACGGGTGAGTGAGTGCTCCTCACATGTGAGCAAGCGATCTCTACCTATAATCGTGCGCACGTCCTTGCCGCGGCGATCGGCAGCGCGCCCCGCACAGATTAACCACATGGCCGAAGTCGTGCGTCGCTATCCGACCGTGCGGTATATTGGAACAAGAACGCCTGAACACGGCTTCCCAAGCATGGCTGAGCATCGCGCAGCATCTGCTTGAGACGGAATATTGAAAGGCGATGGGCCAGATGGGACAGATCGAAACTGGCGGTCGAAACCGATTGGAATTCACGCGAGATGGACAGGATGACGCGCCGGCGGTGATCGAGGTCAACCCGATCTCCTAGCGTCCGGCTGATTACGGCAAGGCGGAGAGTCGGATGGAATCGACGTCGACAGCGGAGGCGACGTCGGTGACGTCGACGGTATCGGCAATCTTTCGAATCAGCATGTCCGGGGTGAACGGTCTCGGCAGGAATGCAATGCCTCGAGCGACGAGATCCACATGGGTCTGTGAGTCCGTCACATAGCCGGACAAGAAGAGAATTTTCATCTCGGGACGCACCTCCATGAATCGGGCAGCAAGTTCCAGTGTGAGGGTGCCCGGCCTTGCCACGTCCGTGAGCAGCAGATGAAGCGGGCTTTTGAAGACTTTACAAATGGCCATTGCTTCCAGCGCCGTGGAGGCTTCCACCACGACATACCCGTGCTGCTGCAGCAACGTCCGCGTGACGCCGAGCACAGTGGCCTGCGGTTCGACAAGCAGGACGGTGCCGGAAGAGTTGGGATGATTCTGCTGCTGTTGCAGAACGCGCTCCAGTTCAGACTCTAGCTCCTGGCGTTCCACATTCAGTTTGTCTTCCTGCTGCTGCGCATCCTGCCGTATCCGTTCTTGCTGCTGCTTGAGTTTCTGCTCCAATTCGGTTTCTAGCCGATGTCGGTCCTGGCTCAACGCGTCAACCTGTCGCTGGTAATCCTCCCGTAGCTTCTCTCCGCGATGGCGCAGCTCTTCTTCCAGATAGACATCAACCTTGACTTTTTCCTGATTGAAGCGCTCTTCTTGCTGAATCAGTTCACGGCGCAATTCTTCTTCCCGCCTCAGTAATTCTTGGCGCTGTTGCTCCAGTTCTCCCTGCATTTCCGTTTGCAATCGGCTCTGCTCTTGCGCAAGCTGCTCCTCCCGTTGCTTCACTTCCAAGCGCAACTCTTCTTCACGTCGTTGCAGCGCTTGCAGGTGCTCCTGCGCTTGCTGTTGCAAGGTTCGCCTGCGTTCCAGCTCCTGCTGCATGTCCGTTTTTAAGCGATCGTGTTCTTGCGCCAGCTGTTCTTCGCGTTGTTTATACTGCCGCTGCAGTTCTTCTTCGCGCTGTTGCAGCTCCTGCTCGATCTGCTGTTCCCACTGGTGATACTCCTGTCCCAACTGCTCTTCCCGTTGTTGAAACTGCTGCCGCAATTGTGCTTCGCGCTGCTGAATGACCTGTTTGTGGCCGCGGATGTCGCGGATCACCCCGACCGTACCCATCATTTGCCGCTGTTGGTTGTATCGGCCCATCGCGGTCAGCTCCACCTCAACCGATTCGACCTGGGTTTCTCCTGACGCTTTGGGCTTCAGCCGAAGCTCTACGTTTCGCGTCGCCCGATCTCCGGTGCGCCGCTCATTGAGCCGATGCTCGGCCAATTGCCGCTCGTCCTCGGGGATCACCTTCGAAAAATGAGTGCCGATCAATTCTTCCGGGGTATAGCCCAACAATTTGACGACACCGGGGCCGACATTGATAAAGCGGCCCTCATTATCCAACTCATAGACGATCTCGGTCATTTCCTCTGAGAGCCGAAGATAGGCATCGACGGATCGGTCCACCAATTGAGCGAGTGTATCCGGTTTGTCGAGCAGCGCCTTCGCCGCGGCAGGAAATTCCGTGGAAAAGGTCGGCGACTTCTTGTAGAAGCAATGATCGGCCCCGGCTCGAATGGCTTGCATCGCCGTGGAAATATCGTTGCGATCGGTTTGGACGATAATCGCGCTATTGGGAAGGCGTTTGCGGATTTCCGGGATGATGGTCATCGCGCTTGATTGCAACAGCGGCTCATCCAGAAACACCACCTGCCATTCATGCCGCGATACCCAGTCCAAGGTCTCATCGGGCGAGTAGATTGTCTCGACTCGACAGCCGGGAAATACGGCCCGGAAGCCGATCGTAATCGCCTTGACCTCCTCGGCTTCCGCATTGACGATGAGAACGGTAATGTTCTTGTTTTGGGTCATGGCAAGAGGACTAGTGCCCAGTGAGACGCGAGTCTAGGCTCAAATCGACAACAAGGATCATGGAAAGTATCAGCGGCACTTGAGAATTTGTCAATGAATCTGGCGCCTCCCGCCGTTTTTTCTCGCTTGGCGACGGCAGAAAGAGACCAGGAAGCTGTTTGAGGAGCGAGGCGACGAACCCTACAGTCAGAGGATGTCTTGAAAAAACACTCGAGCCAGAGAGGCAGGCATAGCCCTATGTGGAGAACGTAGAATGACGGGGGCTACACTTCGCCGGCCGCCCATTGCGACGACCTTGCGAATCGATTGTCACCGGCCTGATAGCCACACCGGTCGCCCGACGCGAAGGGATGCTCACCAAAAACCATTGCCTCAAGAATGGATAGGCCGGCGCATCGAAACCTGTTCATTTGGAGCGACGAGTATAGGCAATTCCGTTAAGCGCCCAATCGTAGTCTACAAATTCAACTCGATAGCGATTGGCTTTAAGTTCCCTTGCTATCTTGGGGTCAGTCACGTATTGCGCAACATAGTTCAGAAGCGAACCCGAATGCGCGGCGAAATCCTTCTCAAACCATTTAAAGATTTGTGACAGGTGCGCGATTCTGTTAATGGAATCGAAACGATTTTTCGCAGGATCATTAATGAAGAGCCGTGCACTATCGTCCAACTGCTGATCCAATCGATCGGGCGAGTACACCTGCGAGGGCAGTTTCGGGCAGGACCGTGAGGCACAGACTATCGCGAAGTGGATTCGGGGATCGCGAAAGTCTGGGATTAAAAGATCGCGCTCAAGATTGTATAAGTTGACCGGCCGCCCCCCGACGTAATAATCGTGGGCGATGAAGTACCGATAGCGTCCCCATACCGTCTGGGGGGAATAGCCGTCTAGAATGCCCTTCATGGCGAACGCGTTGTAGACATTGATCCAGAAGGCCAAGCTATGTTGGCGCGATGGAAGCATGCTCGGGTTAAACCGGTCCAGTTGCCAAATGAACAACTGCAAGCGGTCGTCCTGCGCGATCGCCGGGTAGTTCACCACGCCGTCTTTCACATGAGCCTGAAGCACTTCATCGACATATTGGGTGGAAAATTCCGACAACGGAATGGGCTCGATCGGCACGAACGACCGAGGAGCCGACGAGCAGGCGGACTGCAAGCCGATCGCGATCGCAAGACCGACGGAGAGCAACAATCGACGGAGGTCCATCGCGGCTCACTCCAAGAACGAAACAGCGGACTGAGTAATTATACGCGACCGCACGGATTAGTTCATGTCACCTCCCGCTCTAACAGAAGAATTGGTCATGGAAATGGAAGCGTCCGGCTCAGCCTCTACTTCGTGAACACAATATCTCCGTAAAACGCCGTCGCTGCCTCCCCCGTATTGTCGGTATCGGTCATGATTGCCACGCCTGAAATCATGGGAGGTTCCTCGCCGAATGCGGCCTTATAATCCTCATAGACGTTCCGCTCTTCGGTGATCCATCGATTCACATCCGCCGCGCCGCTTTCGACGACGATCATCATGGCTCGAGACGTGTAGGGATTCGGCACAATCGTACCTTTTGCAGCCTTGGTGTCCCAGATGTAGTTTAAGGCGCCAAGCGGAGGGTATTGGCCATAGAGAAGACGGGCTGCTTCATATTTCGTTTTCTCAAAAAAACTGACCTTGCTCGAATCATACGCAAAGGTGATGTACAGACGAGCCGGATAATCGTCCCCATCCTTCCGCGTCACATCGCTCGTTGTAAGAAGGTTACCGACTTTCCATCGCCATTGTAGGACGGGATACTCCTTCGGATCGATCGTGATGTCTCGTGTCAAACCGGACGAGGACGCCTCGCTCACAGCCTTCACCACCACCGCGTCCCCCTCGCGGATTAATGTGTAGTTGGTGTGCCGCTTGATCTTTGGAAAGGTCAACGGCTTCCAATTCTCCGGAAATTCCGTTCCCGGCGCCGCCGTCGAAAACTTACCGACCTCAAGGACCGCCTCAGTCTGGGCGTAAACAGTCAACGGCGCGAGAAATAGCGTGATCCGTATGACGGACAACACGGCGTTCCGCATCATTTCAAGATCTCCAACGGCTTAACTGTTGTTGTCCCATGCGAGCATCGAATGCGCACCGTCTTCGCATCCGGATTGGAGCGCAGAAGCCAGCCGGACTGTCCCTCCCCTCTTCAACGACTCCACTTAAACCATCGACGCAACATCTGCTTCTTCCCCTCGCTTAACCTCGTTTTCCTCCACGCATTTGCGACTTTTTTTATCACCTCCGCGTGCGTGGGATACGGATGGATCGTACCCGCAATCAGGCTCAAGCCTTTGCCGGCTTTCATCGCGACGGTCAATTCGCTGATCAGATCGCCCGCATGCGGGGCGACGACGGTGGCACCCATAAGTCGATCCGTCCCCTTCTTCACATGCACGCGCGCAAACCCGTGCTCTTCCCCGTCCAGGACCGCCCGATCGACTTCATCCAACGTAAAGGTAAACGTGTCGGTCTCGATCCCATTCGCCTTGGCATCGGCTTCATACATTCCCACATGTGCAATCTCGGGTTGCGTGTACGTGCACCAGGGAATAATCAATGAGTCGGTATTCGCATGTCCCAGCCCGAAGGGGTGCGGAAACAGGGCGTTTTGAATGACGATCTGCGCCATGGCATCCGCCACGTGTGTAAACTTGAAGGGCGAACAGATATCGCCGGCCGCATAGATTCTCGGATTGGTCGTCTGCAAACGCGCATTGACTTTCACGCCGCGTGTCATATCGTATACAACGCCTGCGTTTTCTAGGCCAAGGCCTTCGACATTCGGCGCGCGGCCGACGCCGATCAAAATTTCATCCACAGCGCGCTCTTCCTTGCCGCCGTCCATTTCATAGTGAATCACCTTTTCATCCCCACGCCGCTCGACGCCTATCACCTTCGAATCGAACACGAAGAAGACTCCATCCGCTTCCATCTGGGCCTGGACGATTCCTGCAGCCTCTCTATCTTCACGGGGCAGGATGTGGCGCATCTGTTCAAACAGCGACACCTGACTGCCGAAACGAGCGAAGGCCTGCGCCATCTCACAGCCGATCGGCCCCGCACCGATCACGGCGAGGCGCGGCGGCAACCGAGTCAGAGCAAAGACAGTTTCATTCGTGAGATAGCCTGTATCTTGTAGTCCGGGAATCGATGGAGCGGCCGCACGAGCGCCGGTACAAATTGCGGCCTTCTTAAAGGTAAGCCTCTTTCCGCCGACCTCCACCCGGTCAGCCCCTGTGAATCGTCCTTCGCCAAAAAATACATCCACACCGAGTTTTTTGAAGCGATCCGCCGAATCGTTCTGGCT
>JAICXS010000235.1 GCA_025934615.1 Nitrospiraceae bacterium | reverse complement strand
CCGCATCTGGTGCACCGCTATCCTGATCGTGTGCTGCTCATGGTGACGAATCAATGCCCCATCTATTGCCGTTTTTGTACCCGCAAACGGTTGGTGGGTAAACCGGGGTTTCTGAAAAAAGGCGAGCTGGACCGGGCGATTGCCTACTTGCGGGAGCATACGGAAGTGCGTGATGTCATCCTGTCCGGCGGGGATCCCCTACTGTTGCCGGACCATCTCCTCGAACGGGTGCTTAAAGCGTTGCGAACCATCCCGCACTTGGAGTTGATTCGTATCGGTACCCGCGTGCCGGGGACGCTTCCTGAACGGATTACGCCCAAGCTCTGCGAGCTGGTCAAAAAATATCACCCTCTTTACATGAACCTGCATTTTAATCATCCTGATGAACTCACACCGGCCGTCAAAGCGGCGTGCGGAATGTTGGCCGACGCCGGTGTCCCACTCGGCGCACAGACCGTACTGCTGAAGGGCGTCAATGACGACCCCGAGGTGATGAAACGGCTGATGCATCAGCTCTTGCTGGCCCGTGTGAAGCCATACGATCTGTACCAGGCCGACCTGACCAAGGGGACCAACCATTTTCGGACGACGGTCGAAGCCGGCATGACAATCATTCGAGAATTGCAGGGCCATACGAGCGGAATGGCCGTGCCCCATTTCGTCATCGATGCGCCGGGCGGCGGCGGCAAGATTCCGATATTGCCGCCCGATTATCTGATGCATCTGGATGAAGACGGAGCGATGCTCAAGAATTACGAACAGAAAACGTATCACTACCCGCAGCCGGAGAAACACGACCGACGGGAATTGCCGATGGTCGGCGCCTCGCCGTCATTTTCTTCCTGCGCCGATGGAGCTTTGGACGAGCGTTGATGATCTATTTCGAAGAAGGAAAGCTCCGCGTGCGGCGAGGCTCTGTCGGCTGTGACTGACCAACTTCGTTCTCTGTTTCCAGAGCTCGAACGCGACCTACAAAGTCTGTCGTTTAGTACAGGCATATTCCCGTCCCAAAAAATACAGGACCTGATCAAAGATGGGCGCATAGCTTCGTCCGCGCCAATCGAGGACGATCAAATTCAGCCTTCGAGCATCGACCTTAGGCTCGGCCCTGTTGCGTATAGAATGCGAGCCAGCTTTTTACCAGGCCCGAACGGAATTATTGATCATAAATTACGAAACCTGATGATGAGTGAGATTGATCTCTCCCGCCCCACCGTGTTTGAGAAAGGCTCGATCTACTTGGTTCCATTAATGGAGTCCCTTGCCTTACCGCCGCAGATTTCCGCCAAAGCGAACCCCAAGAGCACGACGGGGCGTTTGGATATTTTCACACGGCTGATCTGCGATGGCGCGACCGAGTTTGAACGAGTACCGGAAGGCTACAAGGGAATGCTGTATGCTGAGGTCGTTCCTCGGACGTTTACCATTATCGTTCGCCAGGGAGTCAAGCTCAATCAATTGAGATTTGTGAGAGGTTGCCCATCGCCTACTGAGTCGATGCACAGAAAACTGGACGCCAATGAAGGTCTCGTCTATGACGAAGAAGATTCCCGTAGAGATGCGGACATCGATCGCGGGATCATGGTTTCTTTAAACCTTGAAGGCACGAAAGACGACAATATTATCGGCTACCGCGGCAAACATAATGCCCCGGCTATCGATCTTTTAAAAGTCGACTACTATGAGCCGGAAGAATTCTGGGATCCTATACCCGCGCCCCGTAGTAAACGAATCATTCTCAACCCCGATGACTTCTATCTGTTACTCTCGAAACGGAAGGTCAGTGTCCCGCCGGGGAGTGCGGCTGAGATGGTAGCCTACGATCCATCGATGGGGGAATTTCGAATTCACTATGCCGGTTTTTTTGATCCCGGTTTTGGGTACGGAGCAAAAGACGTGAAAGGGTCTTATGCAGTACTTGAGGTACGTTCACATGAAGTACCCTTTTTAATCGAGGATGGACAAATAGTCGGCCGTTTAATTTACGAGCGGATGTTGGCAGCACCGGATAAAATCTACGGCATGGGGATCGGCTCTTCCTATCAAGGGCAAGGCCTCGCCCTCAGCAAACAGTTTAAACGCTTCCGCCATACAGCCATCCTGTAACGCGCCTGGACACGAGACCGACTGATCACCGTGAAACCTGACGAACAGCAACGAGAGAGCCCGTCCGCTCCGGACAACGGCTCGGATGACCGCCACTTGAACGTCGCGATGATGTTCGTCGGCGTGGCCATGATGTTTGTCGGCTTTCTCGACGTCTTTCTGTCGATCAGCGGCGGATTTGAATTGGCCGGCGTGACGCCCTTGCTGCTCTACTTCGCCGGCGTGGCGCTGTGGGCACAATCGACGATCGTCAACCTGACCGTGCGCTACCTCGTCATGGGAGCCGCCATCGTCCTGGCACTCGCGATCTTTCATTATGGCGAAATCCTCTTCTGGCACAAGCAGGTGGTGTTTTGGGGCACTATTGCGATCGTGATCGTGTTCATGTTCAGAACCGCGCCGCCCACACGGTAGTGTTGAGTGTGCCGAGCGACAAGAAATGAAGCCTTCATCCTTGCACGCCTCAGCACCCGGCACGCAACACGCAGCCATTCCCAAGCTGCGTATCAGCATCATCATGCCCGTCCTTGACGAAGAGCAAACCTTGAATAAGACCTTGTCCCATACGCTGGCCTTATCCTTCGATGACGTCATCGTGGTGGACGGCGGCAGCCGAGACCGTACGAGTGACATAGTCGCTGCGCTCCAGGCTCGGGGATCGAGGTACGCAGCGCGAGGTCCGGAATTCCCAGACCTCGAACCCAGAACCTCGGATCTCGAGCCTTCGACGTTGACCCTCTTGACGACTCTCCCGGGCCGGGCGTGCCAAATGAATGCCGGTGCGGCGATGAGTGCGGGCGACGTCCTGATCTTTGTCCATGCGGACACACTATTGCCGCTGGATGCTCGAGCTCAGATCGAACAGGCCCTGCTGAATCCCGCGTGTGTCGGCGGACGATTCGATGTGCAATTCGAGCCGGACACGAGATGGGGCCGGATCATCAGCCGTATGATGAACTGGCGCTCGCGATGGAGCGGTATTGCGACCGGCGATCAGGCAATTTTTGTGAGGCGGACATGCTTCGAGCGGCTTGGAGGTTTCTCCGATGTGCCGATCATGGAAGACATCGATTTCACCCGCCGCCTCAAGCGAGCGGGCCGGATCGCCGCGGTGCACTCCCCAGCCGTCACCTCGTACCGCCGCTGGGAGCAAGCCGGTCCGCTCAAGACCATTACGCTTATGTGGCTGCTGCGCGGCCTCTATTGGATGGGGGTCAGCGCGCACACACTTACGCGCATGTATGCCCACGTGCGGTGATCTGATGCGGCAACCGGCATGAGCAACGCACACGAGCAACGGATGAAATCGCGCGCGCGCGCCGACGACGCCTTGGTGCTGTTCGCCAAAGCCCCCATCCCCGGTCAGGTCAAAACGAGACTCTGCCCTCCGCTGACCGACGATGAGGCTGCCAGCCTGCATGGCAGCTTTGTGTTGGACGCATTGGAGCGCAGCGGCCAAGCGGCGATCCGAGGCGTCGCCAAACATGCGCCGAGATTCGATCGGTTTGTCGCCTGCTCACCATCCTCGAACCATGTATTCTTCAAGATCTTGGAGGAGCGCCATGGCGTTCACCTTCTCGACCAAGTCGGCGACGATCTTGGCGCGCGCATGGAACAGACGCTCGTCGAGATGTTCCGGATCGGCTATCAACGAGCTGTCATCGTCGGAACCGATCTGCCTGCGCTGCCTGAATCGGTCTATGAAGAGGCCTTCAATCTGTTGGCGGGACATGACCTCGTGCTGGGCCCGTCGCTTGATGGGGGCTATTATTTGATCGGTCTCTCACGCACGGCGCCTGAACTCTTCCGCCATATTCCCTGGTCCACTCCCGACGTCCTGAGGTGCACGCAGACAAAGGCACATGCACTCGGCTTGACCACCGCATTGCTCTCACAGCAACGAGATGTCGATACGATCGGCGATGTCCTCGCCCTCATCGAAGAGGCTCAACTCAATAGCGGGCCGGGCGCCGGCGGGAAGGGTCACAAAGGGAAACTGCCGCTTCTCTCGAAACGCACCGCCGGAGCGCTGCAGGTCATCGGCAGCCGTTTGAAGGAAAGGGGCACGGGATAACGTGAAGGGTATGAGTGATCGCGTCGCCATCATTACGGGAGGCGCCCGCGGGATCGGCCGCGGAATCGCGCTGGACCTCAGCGCGCAAGGTTGGTCGGTCGCGACGACCTATCGGTCCAGTGAGCAGGCGGCGAAGGACACTGTAACAGCGATTGAACAGAACGGCGGGAGGGCATGGGCGTTCCGTTGCGATGTATCCGATCTCGCGGCGAGCCGAACCATGGTCGAACAGATCGAGCAGACGTGGGGACGAATCGACGCCCTGATCCATTGTGCCGGCCCGTACCATCGTATCAACCTGATGGAGGAAACTCCCGAGGCCTGGATCTCCATGTTCGCCAACAATCTGTATCCGGTGTTTCACCTCACCCAGACGGTCGCACCCGGCATGAAAGCCAGACGGTACGGTCGCATCATCACGTTCAGCATGGCCAATGCCGATCAGATGCTTGCGCAGCCTGAGGTGACCGCGCACTAT
>JAICXS010000178.1 GCA_025934615.1 Nitrospiraceae bacterium | reverse complement strand
AATGAGCGAATTTGTACAGAATGAGCCGCCGCAATCCGAGGCGACGTTCGGCATGAATGATCTCACCTGAAAGGCACGTCGGATCGATCTCCGAACATTTAAAGTATTTGTACCAGTCGGCGGCATCATCGACGAGACCGCGTTTGACGTACTCCTGCCATAACGGCGTACCGCGATAGACACAGAGACGGTTGAACGCAAACGTATCGAGCGGAAGCTTCGACGCGAAATCAAATGTGGCGCGCATGTCCTCGACGGTTTCCTCAGGGCTGCCGACCACGAAAAAGCCGTGCACGATTTCGATGCCCGCCTGCTTGGCGTTGGTGACGGCCGTGTCGATCTCCGCGAGCGTCTGTTCTTTCTGGAGCCGATCGAGCACCTTTTGGCTGCCGCTCTCCACGCCGAACATGATCGTCCGGCAGTGAGCCTTCGCCATCGTGGGGAAGAGATGCTGGGCGACGGAATCGACTCGGCCCTCACAGCCCCATTGGATCGTGATGCCCGCCTCTTGTATGCCGGTGCAAATCGCCTGGATACGCTTCGGTTGCAAGAGAAAATGGTCGTCCACGAAATAGACGCAGCCATAGCCCTGCGCCTGAAGATGCTTGAACTCATCCACCACGTGCTGGGCGCTTCGCGAACGCCACTTTCCCTCATTGAACATCGGGATGTCGCAAAAGACGCATGGCCACGGACAGCCGCGTGACGTCTGCATCGTCGTAAACCGCTCCATCGACAAGACCGCCGGCACGTCGAGCGGCATGGATTCGATAAATTCCAGCGGGAGGCTCTCGCGATCCGGAAACGGCCACTGATCGAGGTGGCGCTCGATCGTCTGATTCGGGTTATGCATCAGCCGGCCGCCGTTGGCCCATGTCACGCCGGCAACTGTGGCCGGATCATCCAGTCGTTCGAGCAAATCGAGCAACAACTGCTCTCCATCGCCACGACAAACAAAGTCGACTTCCGGACATTGCAATTTGACCAACTGGGCATTCAACGTGGCAAACACGCCGCCAAAGGCGAGCTTGACCTGAGAGTTGACGGCACGAATCTGCCGCGCCAG
Organism: Nitrospiraceae bacterium; assembly: GCA_025934615.1. GTDB lineage: Bacteria > Nitrospirota > Nitrospiria > Nitrospirales > Nitrospiraceae > JAICXS01. Next base: position 4,246 of record JAICXS010000178.1, on the reverse strand, counting down.
GATCTTTGCATAGGGATAACTAGTGGTGCTTAAAAAGCTCAGACCGACAAGCGCTGGTTGCTGTCGTTGAATTTCATCAATAATGGTCTCATTCGGCGTATCGGGATTGGCCTGATCGAACATCACACATTCATGACCGGCCTTTTTGAGCACGGCGGACAGCGACATAATGCCGATCGGCGGGAAACCCATGATCCGTTTTTTGCCCTGGATATCCGGCGTACCGGTGGGCAGTGCATAAAACTGCGGATCGCGGACGTGGACTAAAAACACGCGCATAGAGACTCCCTTTAGTTGATCAGCGTACCGAAACGATCAGGGACGTGCAGGAGAGAGGCAACCGATGATTTAGATGTCCAAAAACTCGAAGGAGCTTTACGGTACCACGCCAGGACGAAAATGGGAAGAAGTATTCTGTAATAATGTGGACGACGCTCGCTCTAAAGAAGCCGCCTCGCCCAGGCATCTTCGCCGATCTACCTTCCTCATCCTCGTAGAATATGGTATTTTCACTAGACGATGCACCGGACGTCACCAATGTGAATCATTCAACGCCGACCCACACAACCGCAACCACCATTTTCCCCCAGCAGGTCAGACTTCTCTATAGCGGTGCCTTTGAAGGACTGCTTGCGACGGCGATCAATGCTCCGGTCCTGGCTTATATTCAGCGCGAGGTCATTGCGACACAGGTTCTTGGATGGTGGCTCTTCGTTATCGCCGTGGTCACCGCGGCTCGGGCAGGCTTGGTCTATCGGTATTGGACCGCTTCAGATGCCGGCATGAGCCCACGGCAATGGAATCGCGCGTATGGAATTGGGGCGGCGATCGCCGGCATGGGTTGGGGTGCGGCCGGCATTGCTCTGTATCCGCCGGACTCGATTTCACATCAGATGTTTCTAGTGTTTATGCTTGGCGGAATGGCGGTGGGGGCCGTCGCCGTCCTGACCCCTCGCATGGAAGTGTTCCTGCTCTTCTTTCTGCCGGCGTTACTGCCCACGGTCGTGCACTTAGTCAGCCAGCAGGACGAGATCCATTTCACCATGGGCGCGGTGCTGCTCTTGTTCATGTTGGCCTTATTGTTCACCGCTCGCCGCATGTCCCGCACGATCACGTCTTCATTGGCACTCCAGACTGAAAATACCGGTCTCGTCCGCTATCTGACGTCCGCCAACGTACAAGGCGAGCGCCTCAACAGAGAACTAAAAGCTGAAGTCCAACAGCGAGAAGAGACCGAAGCCGCCTTGCGCGAGAGCCAAGAGCAGCTGTTGCAATCGCAAAAAATGGAAGCCATGGGGCAGTTGGCGGGCGGCATTGCGCACGATTTTAATAATCTTATTTTTGTGATTAACGGGTACAGCGAATTACTGCTGAATAGCCTGAAGTCCGATGAAAAGAAACGTCTTCATGTTGAACAGATCAAGCTGGCCGGCAATCGGGCCGCGGCGCTGACTCAAGATGCTGGCATTCAGCCGACGACAAATCCTCCAACCCAGACCGGTCGACCTTAATACGGTCGTGTCGAATATTTCACCGATGCTGAGCCGCTTAATCGGCGAGACCATCCATATCGATATTAGGCTGAGCCCGATCGGTCAGGTGAAAGCCGATCCGATGCAGATCGAACAGGTCATCGTAAACTTGGCCCTCAACGCGCGTGATGCCATGCCGGAGGGCGGCACGCTGACAATCGAAACGTCCGACGCAGACCTTGACCAGGGCTATATCGATCAACATCAGGGGTCGCACGTCGGGACCTATGTCCGGTTAGCGGTTCAGGATACCGGAATCGGAATGGATGGCGAAACCAAGCGGCGAGTCTTTGAACCGTTTTTTACGACAAAGGACGTCGGCAAGGGAACCGGGCTCGGCCTCTCGATGGTGTATGGAATTGTCAAGCAGAGCGGTGGATACATCGACGTGGCAAGTCAGTTTGGCTCTGGCTCAACGTTCACCATCTATCTTCCTCGCCAGAGTTCGACTGTCGCACCGTCACGTCCCCCTGCGGTGGCGGTCCATCCATTACCGACCGGACGAGAAAGTATCCTGGTTGTAGAAGACGAACCGGCTGTGAGGGAGCTCATCTTCAACTTACTTCACCAGCAAGGATATGACGTCATTGAGGCCTCGGATGGCGATGAGGCGCTTCGCATCATGGAGCAGACGCTCAAGGCGATTCATCTATTGGTGGCCGACCTGGTGATGCCTCGCTTAGGAGGCTGCGAGTTAGCCCAACGTCTGGCGTTACAACGGCCGGGACTCAAGGTACTTTATATCTCAGGCTATTCTGATGATTCGGTGTTGCAGCGCGAAGGATTACCGGCTAGCGCAGATCTTCTTCGAAAACCGTTCACGCCTGAAGCCTTATCCCGGAAGGTCCGTGAAGTATTGGATAAGCCGGTCCCGTGAGACGACTTAGCGACCCAACGCGGCTTTAACTGTCTCGCCGATCTCGGCCGGGTTTCTGACGACGCGCACACCGGCGGCTTCGAGGACCTGCATTTTTTCCGTCGCGGTCCCTTTTCCACCGGTAATAATCGCGCCGGCATGGCCCATGCGCCGTCCTGGAGGCGCGGTAATTCCGGCGATAAAACTGATCACCGGCTTCTTGATATTCTGCTTGATGAAGGCCGCAGCCTTATCTTCCGCATCGCCGCCAATCTCTCCAATCATGACGACCGCTTCCGTCTGGGGATCCTTTTCAAAGAGCGCTAAGAGATCGATGTAGCCTGTTCCGATAATGGGATCGCCGCCGATCCCGATGCACGTCGTCTCGCCGAGTCCCAAGTTCGTAAGCTGATTGACCGCCTCATACGTCAAGGTGCCGCTCCGTGAAATCACGCCGACACGGCCCTTCTTATGTATGAAACCCGGCATAATGCCGATCTTGCACTCATCAGCCGTAATGATCCCCGGGCAATTCGGCCCAATCAAGCGCACCTCGCGCCCGCTCAACGCGCGTTTGACCTTCACCATGTCGTTGACCGGAATCCCTTCCGTGATGCAGACGATTAATTTGATCCCTGCATCGGCCGCTTCAAGAATCGCATCGGCGGCAAACGGCGGCGGCACGAAGATTAACGACGTATCGCACTGCGTTTTCTTCGCGGCGTCCCTCACCGTATTGAACACTGGAATGCCCTCGACCTCTTGCCCCGCCTTTCCAGGCGTCACGCCGGCGACCATTTGCGTTCCATACGCCTTACACTGCGTCGCATGAAACGACCCTTCCTTACCGGTAATCCCCTGCACCACTACGCGCGTATTTTTATCGACCAAAATTGACATGGGATCAATCCTCTTCTGGGTCTTACATCCCTATAAAGTGCCCTTGGCATGAGCTTCGTTGATGATTGCTCGATGCAAATCGTAAAACACGCTTTCAGCAACTGTATTTGGTCCATCTACAAATGGCATCGCGAAGACTAAAAACAATTCAACCCATATTGAGATGTCCTCTGATTTCTTGAACGTACTTATGGTATTGCCCTGTCGATCTTTAAAAACTGCCGTTACTGTCGGTGTATACTCGATTTTGTCAGGAATAAGAGTCAGCGTCATCCCATTAAGGAGCCTCATGAATCCATTAGTCCTACCCTCTAAACCAGACAATAGGACTTCTGCTTTCAAGTCCGTTGGATGACTTCCGGCCGTGACTTTTGAAAACAGCCCCGACTCCTCGTAAGCCTTTTGCATTATCCTATGCTGCTTTTCATCTGATGGCGACGTCGACAAAACCTCTATCGAAATAGATTTGGCTTCCAGTGCTGTCTGGATAGACGAGGCCCGGCGATTTTCGGAGTCATTACTTCTCACCATGATACATGCGGTTAGTGAAGCTACCGCTAAGGGGAAAAGGGCTACGACCATTATGTTGCTTAGTATGGCTCTGTGCTTCGTCGCCGCGCCCCGCGCCTTCTCTATTCCGTTCTTCATCCTCTAGTCTCTCAAGACGGCGACGGAAACAAGGACGGGACCTGGACAGCAGGATCTCGCTCAACTGTGCGTACAACGACCTTCCTCGTATGTGCGGCGGGCGACACGGAGTGACGTCCTGCTATCACAGGCCACGATCACACCGTCGCTGCCTTCTTTTTCTTCCCCGTCACCGCCACAATCTTCTGCGCCGCTTCCCATAAGTCCGTGGCCACATCGACTTTCAGGCCCGATTCCGACAGCAGCTTCCGTCCTTCTTCCGCGTTCGTGCCCTGCAGACGCACGACCACCGGAATCTTGATGTTCACTT
>JAICXS010000502.1 GCA_025934615.1 Nitrospiraceae bacterium | reverse complement strand
CATGCGCAACGCGTGATCCGTGAAACGGAACTCGCTGCTCAGTCCATTCGAGACCTCATCGGCGCTGAACAGGGCCGGTTAGTCGTCGGGGCGCTATCGACCGTCAACTCGTATTTGATTCCACCGCTGGTGTGCCGATTTAAACAGCAATTTCCTCATGTGCATCTCCAAGTGCATGCGCAGCCATCCTCGGTCATTGAAGAGGCTGTGGCGGCAAATCGCCTGGATCTCGGCCTGTGCCTTTTACCCACGACCAATGATCGTCTGATCACGAGCCGTTTGTTTACGGAAACGCTGGTGTTGGTAAGTCCGCCGAGCGTTCGTGTGACCGCGAAACGAGTCCGCATGCGCGATCTGGCCACATTGCCGTTGGTCTTGTTGCCAAACGACTATTGTTTGCGAAAGATGATCGAAGCAGAATGCGCCCTGGTCGGCGTGCGTCCCCAGGTCTCTGTCGAAATGACGTCGCCGGAAGGGATTCTTGAGGCGGTGAAACAGGGCGTTGGACTCACGATTTTGCCCGAACTCTTTGTACGGCATCGTATCGGCGGAAGCATGCTGCGCGTGATTGAATTGTACGATCCTGTGCCCAGACACGATGTCGGCGTCGTTTCACTGGCTCATCGCCATCTAGGCAAGGCCGCCCAAGAATTTGTTCGCCTCTGTCGAACCACGCTTAGCGATCTTCAAATCGACCAAGAGCATGCACCGCCGCAAAAGATTCCCCTCCGAGGTGCCCTTCAGGGTTGACAGATCACGGGGATATCTATTCAAGCCATTCAAGCGAACAGATAGGCCGGCAGTTTCCTTGAAGTTCGTCGGTTCTGTCGGCTACAATTGTTTGGGGTTTTTTTGCTATGCAGGGCGTTTCGCATGCCGCCGTGGGCCTATGAAGGAGGAAGTGATGGTAGGGAGACGATGGACGGTCTGGCTTTCATGCTGTCTCACCTTGATGGTAGCAGGGCTGGCTTGTGCCGAGCCGTACGAATTGAGTAAAAACGATGTGATGGATCCCAAGAACTTTAAAAGCTCGGATATCTCCTTGTTTGGGGTAAAACTAGGAGATCCTGAAAATAAAGCGTATGACGTACTCGTGAATGAGAAAATCCCGGGCGTGAAGACCGAGCAGGAAGCGACATTTATTTTGCTTCTCGATCAACGGAAGCCGACCGGCCCGATGGCGGGCGTTCGGCTGATGGACGGCAAAGTGGATCTCATCTTCATCAATAACCGGTTTGCCTATAAGGCGCGCGGCGTTTTTCGCAATGTCTTAAATAGTGAAAGCCCGGACGACATTCGGAAGCTTCTCGGCAAGGAAGACTACGGAGATGAAAACGTGATGGGCGCCGTGCTGAACTATGACAAGCAAGGATTTGTCGTCAATTACCTGGGGAAGGACGTCAACATCGAATTCAATTCACCCCAATAATAGCGCTCCTCTCCAATTCCAGCTTCCGCCCTGTTCCTCTTCGGACCGTATTTCAGCTCTATGAATTGAGCCGGCCTTCCCAACATGGGCCCGGCCAATGATAGACCTGGGTTACCGCAAAGCAGTCGCCGTAAGGCGTGGATTTCGAAGTCCGTACTTAATCAGATGGGTCGCGGTATTCCACCGGGAGGAAGCATGGAGCAGCACGAGGAGGAGTTCCTTTCCATCCTGAGATACTTTCGCAATCAGACATCGGCCTGCCTTAGATGTAAATCCGGTCTTGACCCCTTCGACCCCCGGCATCCGGCCTAACAACCGATTGGTCGTACGCAGCACGTAGGACCGGTTCGTATTGACTGCGGTGAGCACGCCCCGCTCCTCCTTCACGTACGATCGAAACAGTGGGTGCTGAAGAGCCAACTCGGTGAGGGCGGCGAGATCTTGTGCAGTCGTGTAATGCGTCGGCGAATCAAAGCCGCAGGCGTTGCTAAAGTGGGTATGGGCAAGACCCAGGGCGCGGGCTTTTCCATTCATCAGCTCGACGAATCTTTCTTCTGAACCTCCGACATGGATAGCGGCCGCGAGGCAGGCGTCATTGGCCGATGTGATCAGCATGGCTTTCAACAAATCTTCTAGGCGAAAAATATGTCCAACTCGCAACCGTAAGTGCATTTTTCTGGCGGCCGCTGCCTCGCGGCTCACAGTCACATAGTCGTCCAACTTCCCATATTCCAGTATGACGAGCGCAGACATAATCTTCGTCAAGCTGGCGGGAGACAGCCGCCGGTCGGCTTCGAATGCATACAATACCTG
>JAICXS010000214.1 GCA_025934615.1 Nitrospiraceae bacterium | reverse complement strand
ATCGGGGCTTCGGTCTGAGCGATCGACGGCGGCATTTCAATGACGGTCCTGGCGCCATCGTTATAGACCCGCACGGGCTTCCATGAAGCTTGACCGGCCACGTCATATTCGAACGACAGTTTGGGCAGATAGTCACTGGTATGCGGAATCGTCTTCTCCTTGATCTCCCGTTGCTGGCGAGCTTTCAGCATCTCGAACTTCACCGCCGAGTCCTCGGGATAGCTGAACGCGACTTGCGGCATGTAGCGCGTCTTATGCGACCGCAGCCGCAGATAATAGGCGCGGCGATTAGTCGCGACGACCAACGAGGTCTCCAACCCCACCTCACGCGGTTTGATGATCACATGCTGGACTTCTTCGACTCCGCTCCCGGTCAGCGCGGGCTCGATCGACCACCGGACGTTGTCGCCGACATGCAGCGGCGCACAGACGATGCTGATCTGGTTCACGCCGTAGGGAAACGTGATGAACCCATTGGCCCCCGCCACCGGCGCACTGCCCCCTGTCGTGCCCTGTTCGCCGTGCGCGAGTCCCGCTTGTTCTTGCGGCGTGAGTGTCGGGTTGGAGCCGGTCAGCACCTCCTCCACGCTCGGGTCACTCCCGGCCGTCGCATGGAGTGGCAGCAGCACGAGCACCACACACAGGACGATGTTCCTCATCATGTTCCTCACTCCTCACAATTGTTTGGACCAGGAAAAATCGCGAACATAGACTGAGAGCGGATTGCGCCGGAGCTCATCCTCCGTCACCGTGGCGGAGGGTTCGGCACGATAGACCGTGACGAGCGCACGCATCGACACCGGCTGGGTTTTTACTTCCCCCTTGCGGTCCCACACCGACTCCAGCCAGGTGACTTCCCAGGTGTCCGCGGTTTGTGGCAAGACCGTGGAAATGTCCACCGTGACCGTTTCCTTCTCCGCGCGGGTGAACGGATTCGAGTCCTCGGTCCCGTTCATCCATTGGTTCATCTTGCCGGTCGCCGGATCCTGTTCGCTCAACATCGCATAGACCTGATAGACCGCTTTGCGCTGTAAGGCGGCATCGACCGTCACCAGCCGCGCGTTGGCGATAAATTCTCCAATGGTGGCCGCCAGCACGCGTGGATCAGTCGGGCTCGCCATCTCGACCGGCCCAATGGCCATGGCATGGCCATGTGGATCGACGTGGTAGAGAAAGGGAATGAACTTCGATTGGCTCCCGACATAGGCGATGCCGCCCACCGAGGCCAGGGCAATGAGCAAACAGAGGATCGCAATCAGTTCCCAGGATCGACGGGACGCGACTTGCGCCTTCATCAGATCATTCCAGGTCCGTCGAGCCGAGAGATAGGGATTTGCGTTCTCCCCGACCCGTCGCCCCCCTTCGACGACGGTGGGTTGGGACTGCCGTTCGTCCTTCGAGGCCCGCTCCCCTCCCAATATGTACTTCACGTCCTTCCAGGCTTCGACCAGGTTGCTCATGCTGTTACCTCTTCATGGGGTCCATTGTCACGCAGCGTGAGTCCACGGCTTGCGAGCCATTCGTCCGTCCAGGCCTCCCCGTGCTTTTCTACCAGCGCGCGGATCTCCGCGATGGACTCTTTATCCGACGCGCCGACGAAGGCGAGGGCCAAGGGTCCTAATGCGAGATCGTAGAGCCGATGGCCATATTCCGAACTGTAGTAATACTGGCGCTTCGGAATCGCCGTGGCCAGGATCTCAATTTGCCGCGAGTTCAACCCCATCCGGCGATACAGCGCCGACGTGTCCTCATCGCGAGCGAAGACGTTGGGCAAAAAGATCTTGGTCGCCGTGGACTCCACGATCACATCCAAAATTCCTGAATTGGCTGCGTCGGTGAGGCTCTGTGTCGCCAGCACCACGAGGCAGTTGGCCTTGCGTAGGACTTTCAACCATTCCCGAATCTTTTCCCGGATCACCGGATGCCCGAGCATCAGCCAGGCTTCATCCACGATGATGGCACTGGGCTGACCCCTCAAGCTCCGCTCAATCCGGCGAAAGAGGTACAGAATGGTCGGGAGGGCGTACTTGTCGCCGAGCCCCATCAGCTCCTCGATTTCAAACACGGTGAAATCCGCGAGCGCGAGGCCGTCCCGTTCGGCATCGAGCAGATGCCCCAAGGCCCCGCTCACAGTGTATTGCTTCAGGGCTTCGCGGATCTCTTCGTCCTGCACCATATTCACGAAATCAGAGAGCGACGCCGGCGGCTGATTCAGTGCGTTGGCGTGGTCATGACTCAACGCATTGGCGTGCAGCGCCATGACCGTTTCCGCGATGGCGTTCCGTTGAAGCGGCGTGGTCTTGACACCGTTCAGGGCGAGCATGGTCTCGATCCACTCCAACGCCCAGGCCCGATCCCCTTTGGTCTCCAAAAATTGGAGCGGGCAAAAGGCTAAGTCGTGCGTATCCCCCGCGATCGTGAAGTGCAATCCGCTCTGTCCATTCGTGTGGGCTCGAATCGCCGCCGCCAGGGGATACATCGACAGGCCCTTATCGAAGACAAAGACGGACATGCCTTCATACCGGCGCAGTTGTGCCGCGAGCATCCCCAAATGGGTCGATTTCCCTGAGCCGGTCGGTCCGAGCATCAACGTGTGGCCGACATCGCGCACATGAAGATTTAGACGAAACGGGGTGGCCCCATGGGTCACGCACTGCATCAACGGCGGCGCGTTCGGCGGATACATGGGACAGGGCGCGGTGGCGCTGCCGGTCCAAATCGTACTGGTCGACAGGAGATCCGCCAGGTTCATGGTGTTCAACGGCGGACGCCGGACGTTTTCGACGCCATGTCCCGGCAAGCTGCCCAGGAAGGCGTCCATCGTATTGAGCGTTTCGATCCGTGCGGCAAATCCCAATTGATGCATCACCTTTTCGATGTGTCGTGCCGACCGCTCCAGTTCCGATCGGTCCTCATCCATGAGGACCACGACACTCGTGTAGTACCCCATCCCGATCAACCCACTGTTCACTTCCCCGATGGCGGCCTCTGCATCGGCGACCATCGCCATCGCATCCTGGTCTAATGGACCGGTCTGCGAGTTCGTGATTTGATCGAGCAATCCTCTGACTTTCTGCTTCCATTTCCGTCGATAGCGCGTCAACTCCCGCACGGCTTCATGGGGCTCTATGAAGATGAAGCGGGACGACCAGCGGTACTCGATGAGCAACTCCCCGAGCGCCGTCAGGATGCCTGGGGTGCTGTCGAGAGGAAAGCCTTCGATCGCCACGACCTGAATGTACTGACGGCCGATTTTCGGAATGACGCCCGTCCACAATTCTTGTCCGCCGATCACGGCATCGAGATACATCGGATGCGAAGGCAGGAGGACCGGCTGATTCACGCCGGTCACGCACCGTTGTACCCACCGCAGGAATTCATCATGGGTGACGGTCGATCCATCCTCGAGGATCAGAGATTGTCCACGCAGGCGTTCCAGCCGAAAGACCGACGACAAGCGCGATTCAAACGACGCACAGTCCCGTGTAAATTGCTCCACCAGTCCCTTCGTGCGGTCGTGGGCGCCGATTGCCGCCTGGTCATCGTCGAACATCAACTCCACAAATTTGCGTTGCGCCACCAACGGCGGCAGATACGTGAGGGTCACGACAAAATAGCCGTCGTACATGGCCCCCAGCCCTTCAAAGAGCCGCCGCCGTTCTTCATCCAACGCGGACGTCAACGCATCGGGAAAATGGGAGAGGCCGGGCGCGGCGTAGCTGGCCGCCCGACGCCGCACCGCGTCCACATGCACCATCCAGCCGTTGCCGAACGGACTCAAGGCTTGATTGATCCGAAACGACACCGCTTCGCGCTGGGGTTCCGTACTGCTGGCCTGATCGTCGCCGCGGTAGATCCAGGCCGCCATGAGGGAGCCGTTTTTTCCGACGATCACGCCATCCTCCACCATCGCCGCGTAGATCAAGAGATCCGACAGGCCCGCGTCTGGTAACCGATGCTTCTTCAAGGTGACGTGTGCATCGGCTTCACGGACACGTTGGATCAGCATGATCAGGAATGTGAGGTCCAACAGTACAATCAGGACGGTCAGCGTCACCATCATGTGTACTGATTCCCCTGTCTCGTGGTATTGACCCGCCAGGGGGTACTGCGTGCGGGATAGTAGGGTTTGTAAATGAGCTGACGCAGATAGACGTACCGCAACTTCGGATCGGCTTTGGCCATGAGTCGTAGAAAATACAGAAGAAGAAACCACAAACTCACGCCGACAACTCCGGCCCGCAGCTCTTGCGCGGTGAAGACCAGGGCAAAGGCGACCGCGCCACAGAACAGCACCAGTTCACGGTCCCCACCCAGAAACAGATTGTCCCGGTGCATGACGCGTCGAATCGGGATCTTACGGAGCGCCATCGCTAGCTCAGCCTCATGAGATCAGACTGGGGCCATGACACCATCACATCTCTTCCCTCCTCAATCCATGAGATCTCAGCTCCAGCGGCAAAGAGCGTCGTCAGCACGTTTTGGGCTCCCACGAGGATAGCGATCAGCAACACCAAAAAGACCATCATGCGCAAAAACCCGGTCAACTCGCCGCCGAAGATCAACACCCCGGCCGCGCCCACAATTCCGATCAACGACAAAGTAAAGGCGACGGGTCCGGTGATCGAGGCGCGCAACCGGGTCAAGGCGGATTCGTAGGGGAGACCGCCTCCAGCCGTGCCCGCCGCGTAGGCCTCATGCGGCATGGCAATGACGCACAGCGTCAGCAGGACGCCGACGCCCCACAGGTAGTGTTTCCAGCGCGATGCCATGCTCATTGATGGTGCTCCTTCGGTTCAACTTGTGATTCCCCGTAGCAAGCTACGGGGACAATCTTTTCT
>JAICXS010000081.1 GCA_025934615.1 Nitrospiraceae bacterium | reverse complement strand
GGCCGGGACGAGATCGGTGAGAGATAAGCCCACGAGCCGGTAGCGCGTGCGGGGAACAATTACACCATGGAGCGCCGGTTGAATGGCTTTCCACATCGGCGGATCGTAGTTGAGCGGTTCAGTGAAACGTCGCTGACGCACCGTGATTGTGAACGCCGCGTCTTTGAGCTTCACGGAGAATGCGCCTGCGGCCAAGCCTTGCAACCGCAAGTCATGTGTCAACTCGCTCAAAAATCCACGGAGCGTGTGTTCAAGAAAGACGGGATCGGTCGTGTCTCGCTCGAAGGTCGTCTCATGGCTCAGACTCTTGGCTTCGCGCCCGGCCACGACCGGATCGCGATCGATGCCCTTGGCCAATTCCTGAAGCGCAGTCAATCGAGGGCCCCACATTCGACGGAGCATCGCCTCAAACACCGGATCGAGGAGATCGGCGATGGTTCGGATGCCGCGGGACTCCAGCGCCATGGCGGTCTTCGGCCCGATGCCGGGCAGCGATCTCGCAGGGCGGGCAGCCAGAAATGCGGCTTCGGTTCCCGGCTCAATGATCGCCAGGCCGTCCGGCTTGTGACAATCGGCCGCAACTTTGGCGACCGTCTTGCCGGTCGCAAACGCGATCGTGCAGCGGAGGCCCGTGGCAGCGAGAATCGCGTCCTTTACGGTGCGGCCAAGCACGCGCGGATCGGGAGAGCGCATCTGCAGTTTGGTCGTATCGGCATAGAATTCATCGATACTGGTCCACTCCGTTTCTGGAAATAGACCATCGGTGACCTCGCACAGGCGCGCATGCATGCGTTGGTACAGCGCTCGATCGGGTGGAACGAGGATGAGTCCAGGGCAGAGTCGCAACGCATGCGCCGTCGGCATGGCGGCTTTGACGCCATATTCTCGAACAGCATAGGTCGCCGCAGTAATGATGCCGCGGGGCGGTGGGGAGCCGACTGCGACAAGTTGACCGGCCAATGTAGGATTTGCGGCGATCGCCGAGGAGGCATACATGGCATCGATATCGCCGAATAGAATTCGACGCGGCCAGTTGGGCATTCGTGTCACCGCGGTAGTGCGAATGGCAACGACATTTGCATGAACAGTTTCGATGGGCCGATGACGGTGGGCGAAGCAAGGGGCATCGTTGGCACATGACTCGTCAGCGTGGTGGTGGGAGTTCCCATGGAGGCATGCGGAAGTTCACAGAGCGTGCCAAGACATTCACCGCACCGGTGACGCCCCGGGCGAATCGTTTTCCGCTGCCGGTGATAATCACGGCCGCAGTCTGTACAGCGCCACGTGTATTTTGTCAGCGCGTGGACCGCCTTCTCCAATGAATGACGAATCGTAATGCCAAGGCCATCGCGGTTCATGACGGCCATCATGCGATGAAACTCCGGTCCATGATCGGGACGCCGCTTCAGGATATCGTATTGCCACTGGTGAATCATTTCGTGCGCCAAGGTTCCGATAAGTTCCTCGTGCGGCTGATCCTGGAGCAGAGGAATCGACAACCGAATCAGTCGTCGTTCAGAGTCGTGCATCCGCGGACTTGTCAGGGCTCTCGGTCCCAGATGACTCACAAACATCCCAACCGACGCCGTCAGCCGACGACTCCAGACAATCGAGATCGGCCGAAGCTTTTCATGAAAGTAACGCCGGTTTACATCGCACCAGATATCTTGTATCTCATTCCGCGAACGTGCGTCTGGGATCAAAGCCGGCCGTCCATCCTCGAGTCTCTTGATATCCAGTTTCATGTAAGATTTGGAGAACGTTCAAAACGGTCATCCAACAAGACCGCAGCCGAAATCAAAGCCACAGGCGTAGTCGCTGGGCTACGTTAAGGACTTTGACGAGGCGAGAACGCAGTTGGGGACCCTTTTCAGCCTCCTCCCCATTGCTCAAGGATGGCGGCGGCCAGCAGCGGCACCATAATCTCATGATGACCAGTCAGCGAATAGCCGCGCCCCCCTTTTTGCGTTGGCCGCTTGACCACATTCGTGAGCGGGCGATAGTGAGAGAGAAAATCCATATTGACGGTCGTTAAATTTATCAGTGAAAAACCTAGGTTTCTCCCCAGCGTGACGGTTTTTAAGAACACTTCCGGTAGAATGACGGCGGACCCGAGATTGAGATAGACCCCTCCTTCCATCCCGGCGACGACTGCCGCGAGTCTTCTAAAATCTAAGAGGGAGCCGGCGCCGATCGCGGCCCCATCTGCGGCCGGATGCATGTGAATGATATCGGTCCCCACCGCCACATGGACCGTCACGGGAATCCCGAGCCGCTCGCCGATGGCCAACAGGCTCGTCCGATGATGGGGAAACTGCTTCTTACGCAAATTGATATAGGCGCCGACCGCCTCACCGATTCCACGCCCGTCTTTTGCGCCGCTGACGATCGCTTGGTTCAGCATGCGACCGGTCTCTTCCGCCATCCCAAACCGCCCCGAATCGATTTCAGCGTCCACTTCCTCCGACGTGTGTCCCATCATCGCCAGCTCGAAGTCGTGGATGATCACCGCGCCATTCATGGCCACGGCCGTCACGATGTCCCGCTCCATAAGGTCGACGAGAATCGGATTGAGCCCCACTTTGGTGACGTGCGCGCCTAGGCCGATGATGACGGGCCGATTGTGCCGACGCGCCTTCACGATCGCTTGAGCGACCGCACGCAGGGTTTTGACGCCTAGGATGTCGGGCAGTGTATCGAGAAATGCCTTGAAAGATCGGCCGCGCCGCCAGGGGGCGGCAAAATCGGACAACCGGACTTTGCTGTGGCGCCGGCTGAGCGGATAGGTATTGAGCTTGGAAACATCGATGGGCGGGACTGGCGACCTGACTTTCTTACGCGTTCGCAAACAGGCTTTCCTCGATGAGCTCGCACAGCACGTGACCGAGTGTAATGTGACTTTCTTGAATCCGAGCGGTCACCGTCGAAGGCACGACGAAGGGATAGTCGACTAGGCCTTCGACCTTCCCGCCCCTGCCCCCGGTCCATCCAATAGTCGTCAGGCCTAACTCGCGCGCGGCTTCCAGTCCTTTGAGGACATTGGGAGAGTTGCCGCTGGTACTGATGGCGATCACTACGTCGCCTTTCTGACCATGGGCTTTCACTTGGCGGGCGAAGATTTCCGCATAGTCATAATCGTTGGCGATACAGGTGATCGCCGCCATGTCGGTCCCAAGCGCAATGGCGGGCAGGGGCCGGCGTTCGCGATGATAGCGTCCGACGAATTCGGCGGCGATGTGCGAGGCGTCCGTTGAACTCCCTCCATTCCCGAACAGGAGCACTTTATGCCCTTCGCGGAACGCCGCCGCGATGACGGAGGCGACTTGGACGATACGATCGACGTGCTGTTGCACGAAACGCCGCTTCACGTCGACGCTGTCTTCAAACGCTTTGATGACACGTTCTTTCATGGGACCGGATTGTAGGCTACAGAGAATTTCGTGTCAAACGACTGCCGAGGAGGCACGGCGTTATCGCTTAAGAACGGGAGGTTCTTGCCGGCGTCCGATCACATTCATGGCAAGCGCAATCATAGACCCGACATCGGAGACGCTGGCAGGCAGTACGAGCGTGTTGCTCGACTTCGCGAGCTCGCCGAATTTGCCGATGTATTGTTCGGCCACACGAAGCTGAACCGCTTCATATCCCCCTTGGACCTGAGTCGCTTCCGCCACCTTCCGAAGCCCTTCGGCCGTCGCATGAGCAATGGCGAGAATCGCCGAGGCGGCGCCTTCAGCTTCATTAATCTGTTGCTGCTTTTTGGCTTCGGACGCTTTGATGACTTGCTGTTTGACGCCTTCTGCCTGATTGATGGCCGCATCGCGCTCACCTTCAGAGGTCAAAATCACGGCGCGTTTTTCACGCTCCGCCCGCATTTGCTTTTCCATCGCAGCCAGCACATCCCGCGGCGGCGTGATGTTCTTGATTTCATAGCGCAGGACCTTGATCCCCCAGGGCTCCGACGCTTTATCCAGCTCATTGACCACTTGAATGTTGATATTCGTTCGCTCCTCAAACGTCCGATCCAGATCGATCTTGCCGATTTCGCTGCGCAGGGTCGTCTGTGCCAATTGCGTGATGGCGAACTGATAATCCGAAATGCCATAAGAGGCCCGATGCGGATCGAGTACTTTCATATAGAGAACGCCGTCTACGCCGACTTGCACGTTGTCGCGCGTGATACAGATCTGCTCCGGAATATCGATGGCCGTTTCTTTCAAGGAGTGTTTGTACCGAACGACGTCGAGAAACGGCACGAGGATATGGAAGCCGGCATTCAACGTTGTATGGTATTTGCCGAGCCGCTCCACCACGAACGCGCTTTGCTGCGGTACGACGCGGGCGGTCTTGGCAATGACGACGACGACGAGAAAGGCCAGCACCAGCGCGACGAATAAACCACCCGACATAGTCATGTCCTCCATGGTCACCTAGGGTACAATGTGCTTCGGCGTCCGTCGCCCTCGAAAAGAGCGCGCTGAAAGTTCATGGGGCGTGTGAGACGGTCTGTATAATCCTGGCGCGTCGAACCAAAACACTGTCTTTATCGATGGAGTCATGAGTATATCAATTTGGTAAAAAGGATGCAGGACGGCTTTTTCTTGTCACCTTGCATACACTACGCTCGGCGATGGCGGCCATGCGATTTCGGTAGTGTGCTGACAGCGGGCTGCCATGAGAGGTACAGTCACTCCCGTTCCATTGTTCAATAGTCGAACGATCTATGACCAACATTGCGTTTACCACGCTCGTGATCCTGATTTTTTCTTTTCCCGGTTATCTTCTTCGGGCGAGTTATTATGCCGGGAAGTTTACGAGCCATGTACTGCCCCGCAATTGGACGGAGGACATTGCGCGCGCCATCCTGTTTTCTCTTCCCTTACATCTCATCATGGTGACTGTATTTGAGTGGCTGCAATCGTTCGGATTGATCCATACCACCTTGAACTTTGAAATCGTCTTCCGTGTCGTGTCCGGCGAGTATGATGAGAACTTTCCTGCCGTCATTGCCAATGTGTATGCGAATACTCGCCATCTGATTGTCTATTACGTGAGCGTAGTCGTGGTTGCGACAGGGATTGGGTATGCGCTGCGGAAGATCGTCTGGAAATGGAAGTGGGACGTCAAATATCCTTGGCTCTTCAGATATAAGAATGATTGGCTGTACACGCTGATGGGGCGCGATGTTCCGGTCCCACCTGAGTATCCCGAGGCAAAAATTTATGTGCGAGTCGAGGCGTTGACCAAGATGGCATTAGAAGAAGAGGCCGGCAAATCTCTGCTCTATCGCGGAATCGCCGAGGGATTTACCACGGAAGAAAATGGAGCGCTCCGCGATATTTTACTGACGGAGGTCGAGCGAGGAAATTCAGGAAAGAGCCGGCAAAGCCGCCGGAGTTTTATTGGAAGCCGGTGACGCCGGGAAATTTGATGGTGTTGAAATATGCGGAACTCCAGAATGTCAACATTACGTACCTGATGGAACTTCCTCCGTCTTCTTCTCCGACAGAAAAAACGGCCGCGACACGATCTTCCCGCTCCGAGTAATCTCGACGACCTGACGTCCTTCCTTCTTCAACTCGTCTAATCCCTGTTCAATCTCCCGCATAAGGCCACTGTACATTCCCATGGGGCCTCCTATCAGTCTACGCGCGTCAGCCTACCACAATGCAGTGCAGGGTGCCATGTACCCCAGAGCGATCAAAGCGAATGGTACCGGAACGGCGCCATAGAGGTTCAAAAATGCTTCGAGCGTCAGGCCGTCGATGAGAGCGATTTCTGTCCATCCAAATCGTCAATGCTCTGCTTTAGATTGGGGGCCGGTTTCGCTGGGGCCATTTCTTTTGGTCGTCGCAGGTCCTCGTCTGCCGTGCGCGGGAGGGCCGCTTTGGCCTGTGGTGCCATGAGTGATCGGCAGCGTCTGCGCGACTTGTATCTGCAGTGATTTCACTTGGTGTGCCAGTTCCTCAATGCTCTTTTTCTGAGTGGCTATCTCAGTCTTCATCGATGCGAGCTGTAAGGTAAGCTCGGTGATTTCCTGTTGCTGGCTTTGCACAATAGAATGAGTCGAATTCAACCGATCCAGGAGGCGTTGATGCCGAAGCCGTAGAGAACGGACAGCCGATGTCAGAGGTCTAACGATCTGGTCCGTTTTGGCACGCCAACTCTCCTGTGCCCACCGTGTCCAGCGGATTTTCTCACGACATTCCAATACTCTACCCGCCAGTTTGTTTTTCATGGTGCTTAACCGTAGTCGGCGGGCAGGCCAAGCCGCTCGGCAAGCTGTCCTGATTACTCCTTGGATCGAGCCGATCCAAGCCGAGACAGCGATGAGCGTATGGTGCTGAAGATTCGGGGACGGTTCGGCCGCGTGCGTTGGAAGAGCGTTTACCTGTTCACGCTCTGCCTGACATGCCGGCATGTTCGGTGGCAATTCTGCTCTTTTTTGAGCGCGCACTCGAGTTGCCAGCCTCGAATAAAGCGATGACGAAGCCACGTGAGCACGCGCGAGGCGGCCTTGAAGACTCTCGCGCACTCGAGCTACGGACTCTCGTGCGTCCCGAAAGGCTTTTTTCAGAAGCTCCAGCAAGGGATTCGGCCCTTGAGGAGGCTTGTCCGACCGGTTGGAGAACGGGAGGATCTGAATTATTTTTATAGGATCGAGATCTCTTCTCATAGAGCGTTCACCTGGAAAAGACGGTGATAGGGCAAGTCATGGGCCAACCAAACACTGCAAAAGTCACTACTTCGAATCGATGGTAAATCAATGGCCTAGGATTGCTGAGATGGCTGCAAGCCGCACGACTATGCGGACTGCGGAACGTTTTGTTGAGGGTCAGAGACTCCAGGTCACCCGAACGGCTATATTGTGAATACGTTAGAGGAGAAGAATAATTGTCTCCGGCGGAACAATCCGTCTCGGGAGCCTGCCTTCGTAAACAAACCAAGGAGTCGTTCAGGTCATTCCATCGCACTGACATAGTCTTTCACCTCCCGAACGTACGTCTTAAACGGGTTTGGCATAAGAAAAGGCGAATGTCCACGTAGTTGGAGTGCCGACCAGTTGATAACGTATGCGGGAAGGAAACGTTGCATCGTGTCATCGTCCTCGGCGGCCTCGGAAGGACTACACGTCAACAAGTGGCGGACGACTTCCCCGCGGCCGAACGCGCGGGTATTTCGTGGCGGATGCTGCATGGCTAATTCGATGGCCGTGTCGGTTGTCACACGCGGCACACGCCCTTCTTCGACTAAACCGGCATAGAGCCCTTTCGTTGGATTTAAATTGTGGTACTCCAAGTCCAGGCTTTTCAAGATCGGGTCGTGCCACTCCACGCGCTC
>JAICXS010000331.1 GCA_025934615.1 Nitrospiraceae bacterium | reverse complement strand
GGGCCCAACGGCGCCGGCAAAACGACGACGATGCGTATCCTGACCTGCTTCATGCCGGCCAGCGAAGGGACCGCCCGGGTCGCCGGATTCGATTGTTTCGAACAGCCTCAAGAAGTGAAGCGCCGCGTCGGCTATCTTCCTGAAACGCCGCCTCTCTATCATGAACTAACGGTCACCGAATATTTGACCTTCACCGGCCGCCTCAAAGGCATGCCGGCCCATGATCTTCATGCCGGCTTGGATCGAGTCATCGAGCGCTTATCGCTCGGCGATGTCCGGCATCGTCTCATCGGCAATCTTTCACGAGGGTACAAGCAACGCGTGGGGCTCGCGCAGGCGCTTATCCATGACCCACCCGTCCTGATCCTTGACGAGCCGACGGTCGGACTGGATCCGAAACAGATTATCGAAATTCGGGACCTCATCAAAAGTTTGGCCGGGTCGCATACGGTCATTCTCAGCACGCACATTCTTCCCGAAGCCACAGCGGTCTGCCAGCGTGTCGTCATCATCAATGGCGGGCGGATCGTCGCCGAAGATACTCCGGATAGACTGTCCGCCAGACTGCGTCGCTCAGACAAGATCAGCGTCACCGTCAAAACCCCGTCGCCGGATTTGGCGAATCAATTACGAACACTGCCTGGGATTGTCGGCGTGTTTGAGCAGAGCGATGCGGGCACCTACCTGTTAGAGTGTGAACTGGGCCATGATCGTCGCGATGAGATCGCCCGCTTCATCGTCGGACAGGGATTGGGCTTGCTTGAACTGAAGACGATCTCCATGACGCTGGAAGATGTGTTTCTCCGCCTCACACAGCATGAAGAAGGCATGGCTGAAGCGGCCACAGCCATGGAGAACGCGACGACATGACTGCCGTTCACGCGTTGATTGCCAAGGAGCTTCGCTCCTATTTCGTTTCGCCGGTGGTGTATGTGGTTAGCGCGGTCTTTCTCCTCATCTTTGGAATCCTCTCCTATTTAGCCGTCGTGAATGCGGGCGCGCAGGCCGTGCGGCTCATGCAACTGCAAGGCGCGGCGGCGCAACTCAATCTCAACGATCTCGTCTTCCGGCCGACCTTTTACAGTATGGCCCTGGTCGTCTTATTGGTCGTCCCGCTTTTGACCATGCGCCTGTTCGCCGAAGAGCGCAAATTGCGCACGTTTGAATTGCTCATGACGTCGCCGATCGGAGTGAACGAAATCGTGGTGGCTAAATTTTTGAGCGTCTATACGGTCTACCTGGGACTGTTGGGATTCACCGCGCTGGTGCCCGTGATCCTGTCGATCTTCAGCAGCTTCGATTGGAACCCGGTCTTCACCGGCTATCTTGCGCTGGCCCTGTTAGGGGCGCTATTTCTCTCCACCGGCGTCCTGGCGTCGGCGCTGACCGAAAACCAGATCGTCGCGGCATTCCTCAGCTTCGGGCTCTTGCTCATCGTCTGGCTGTTGGGCGCATTCGGCAGCGTGATCGGCGATACCCCGTTGGGTAATACGATCTCGTACCTGTCGTTCATCGAACACTACGACCGCCTTGTCCGTGGATTGGTGGAGGCAAAGGACTTGATGTACTACGCATCGGGCGTCGTGCTCATGCTGTTCTTGGCGCACCGAGTGGTGGAAAGTCAAAGATGGAAGTAGACACTATAGAGCCAGTCCCCGCGCTCGCAGCGTGCGCCCACTTAGAAGATGCTCCCTCGATGTATGCAGTGGAGGACTGTCTCTACGGCCTCTACTTCCACGGAAGGGTGACGTAAGAGGGTATGAAGCGGTTGATTCCCGGACTGGGTGCGATTGGGGCGATTCTTGGGATTGCCGGGCTGGTGGTGTACAGCCTCGATCCCGGGCTGCTCAGGCTGGTCACGCTGCTCGAGGGCCTCGCGCTCGTGTGCCTCATCGTCTTCTTCGTCACTCATTATGAGACGGTCAAAGCGTTCTCG
Source organism: Nitrospiraceae bacterium (assembly GCA_025934615.1). Lineage (GTDB taxonomy): Bacteria > Nitrospirota > Nitrospiria > Nitrospirales > Nitrospiraceae > JAICXS01. Next base: position 1,735 of record JAICXS010000331.1, on the reverse strand, counting down.
TCACGCCGCTCGACCCGGTTGGGCTTCAATAGCATCGTGATGGTGCTCCTGTTTATCGGTATCCTGAGCATCGCGAATTTCCTCGTAGCGCGCCATTCGACCCGCTGGGACTTTTCCGAGACAGGACATTTCACTTTGGCGCCTCAGACGTTTCAAGTGTTGCGCGGGCTGAAGCAAGATATCAAGTTCACCGTCTTCAGCCAGGATCGCAGTCCCTTGTATGCCACTTATCGCGATCTGCTCGACAGCTATAAACAAGCCAGCGACAAAATCAAAGTTGAGTTTGTCGATCCGGAGCGCAAACCCGGCGTCGCGCGCCAATATGGCATTACGCGCATGGATACGGCCGTGGTTGAAAGCGGGGAGCAATCGACTCGCCTTACGGCCGCCTCGGAGTCCGAATTGACGGGCGCCGTCATTCGGCTTTCGAAGAATACAAAGAAACGGGTGCTGTTTTTAGAAGGCCATGGTGAGCGAAGCCTTACCGACACGCAGCGTAACGGCTTCGCCATCTTGAAAGAGGCGCTGACGAAACAGGGATACGACTCAGGGACCTTGTCTTTGCTCCAAGAAAGCGCCGTCCCGGACAACACCGCCGTGCTGGTGATAGGCGGTCCTCGACAATCCGTGACACCGGAGGAACAAGATCGACTGAATCAGTATGTAGCTGTCGGCGGCCATGTGTTAATCATGCTCGATCCCGATGTGCAAGCGGGGTTGGAACCCTTATTGGCTAAGTGGGGCGTTGAACTCGGCAAGGGCATTCTGGTCGATTTACAGGACCGAATTGCGCAAGGCGACTTGACCGCGTTGCTCGTCCGCACATTCACCGAACATGAGATTACGCAAGACTTGACGGCGGCTGTTCTGTTTCCAGCGGCCCGCCATCTGGTATTTCACGAAGACCAAGTCAAAGATTGGGACTATGTCCCGCTGGCCCGAACGTCGCCGCGAAGCTGGGCGGAAACGGACTTAAAGGGCCGCGTCGTCAGCTTCAACGCCAAGGAAGACGTGCAAGGTCCTCTGCCGCTCGCCTTCGCGCTCACACCTAAAAAAGCCGCGGAGCCGGGCAAGCCGCGCGCGGCTGTCGTGGTCATCGGTAATTCTTCCTTCGCGAGTAATGGGTATGTGAATTTTCCAGGCAACACCGATTTTCTGCTCCACACGATCGGATGGTTGGCCGAAGAACGTGACTTGATTTCCATCACGCCAAAAGAGCCGGCGTTCCGCCCATTCATTCCCAACCCAGCGCAGGAACGGGCCCTTCTATATATTCAGGTTCTGCTCCTCCCGTCATTGACGTTTTTGTGGGGGATGACCATTTGGAAAAGACGACGCCGGCTGTAACATAGGATGCTGAAACAGGTCCCCAACTGCGTTCTCGTCTCCCCAAAATGCTCAACGGACCACTGGGAAAGAGCCGGTCTTGGCCGGCTCAGAGTTGGGCGGGTGACATGGCGGTACGCCCGCGCTTTTGGATCGCCTGCGGCTTTCTTAGATGGACTGTTTGAGCATCCTGCGTATCCCACACGACGGACCACTGACTTTTTTTAAAACATGAAGCGGTATTTGCTTACGATCGTAATGGCGGTGGTACTGGCTGGATTGGGCGGCTATGTCTATTGGGTCGAACTGCCGACCGAGCGCGCCAAAACGGAAACTGAGACCACAGAGAAAAAACTGCTTCCTTTTACCGAGCGCGAGGTTACCGGCGTCACCGTTCATTCGGAATCAG
>JAICXS010000061.1 GCA_025934615.1 Nitrospiraceae bacterium | reverse complement strand
GTTTTACCGCCGGTGTTCGGACCGGAAATGATGAGGACCCTCACCGTCTCATCTACTTCGAGATCGTTAGGCACAACCGCATCTTTCGTCAGCACTAAAAGCGGATGACGGGCTTGCTTCAGCGCGATCCGTCCATTGAAGCTAAGCGAGACCGGCTGCCCTTTTACTTGATGACTGAAAGCGGCCTTCGCCGAGATACAATCGAGCGCGGCTAAGACATCCAACCCCGTCAATAAGGTCTCGCCATGGTCTCGAACCGTTGTAGAGAGTTCACACAGAATGCGACGCACTTCCCGCTCGACTTCGATTCCAGCCACCTTGATCGAATTATTTAATTCCACCAACTCCCGCGGCTCGACAAAGACCGTTGCCCCACTTGACGACACGTCATGGACAATGCCGGGAATCTTTGAACGCATGTCCGCCTTCAACGGAACGACGTACCGGCCCTCACGTTGCGCAAAGTAGGATTCTTGCAGGACATCGGCGTAGCGGGACGAGGCCAAGATGGATTCCAAGCGCCGGCGCATCTGCTGCTTTAGGTCATGCGCCTGGTGTGAGAGGCGGCGCAATTCCGGAGTGGCCGATTCCTTGATATTCCCTTCGGCATCGACGCATCGGTCGATCCGCTCCTTGAGGCGATGCAGATCGGTCAGCTCTACAAGCGGCGCGGCAGTCTCCCACAACACCGGCGCGGACTCGCGGTACCGGCCGAGATATCGCACGACGTCGAACGCAAGGCCAAGCACCAAGGAGAGGTCCCGCAATTCGTGCGTCTCCAGGACGGCACCTTTCGACCCTCGCCTGAGTACCTCCCTAAGGTCTGGAAACGATACGGAGGGGAAGGGATCGGCCGATTCGCGAAGCACGACCATCTCGGCCGTCTTGCGCAAGTCCACCCTGGCTTCTTCCAAGGAAGCCGCCAACGATAGCGTCCGGCACCGCTCTTCTCCCATGCTGGAACGCGCGTGGCCGGCCAAGACCTCGAGTAAACGAGGCCACTCGAGGGCCTCCAGCGTTTGCGTGAACAGTGTGCTGAATTCCATGATGATCCACCGATTGATAAGAGGCACTCTACCGTGCTCAAGAGAACCGAGGCAACTTATCCGTAGGGGTAGGAGTAGATTGAGATTAAGCCGGGCAGCCTCGATCTGAACGTGGCCTTGCTGTAGATTGCATTCAACTCTGTATTCCCCTAGCATAACGCATGATTCCCACGATGACGATTCGCCCCCTTGCGTTTGCCAATACGCTCGCCATGACGACCGCTGTGCTAGCGCTCGTACTTATCTTGCTTCGGATCTTTTTCCCGCCGCTGTTTGTCTTCATTTTCAATGCGCAGTTCTTCGGCGCCGATGTTGCCTCGCTTCTTCCCCAGCCTCTTCATTTTTTAACCATGATGGGAGAGTTTGTCGCCTTCGTCGGTGGCGCCTGGGGATTTGGGCTGCTGGGAGCCGTTCTGTATAATCGCTTGATCCGAGATAACTAGCATTGAGCGATGCGACCGTTCGTAGCCATAGTCATCTCACCCTGTGACGCACTCTCTTGCTTCTCGTTTCGTACCCCGCCACACTAGCCATAGCGATGGGACTTTCGGCACGAGATATTACGGCAGTCATACAAGAAATCGCGCCGGCTCTTGAGGCTGGCTGGATTCAGAAGGTATTTCAACCTACTCCGCGCGCGATTACCTTGGAGATTCGCACACCGGGACACACTCTTTCGCTCTTTATCTCCGCCGATCCGGAGACGGCCCGGCTCCATTTATTGACACAACGCTTCCCGAATCCGCCCTCGCCTCCGCCCTTCTGCCAATTTTTACGGGCGCATATTCAAAGCGCGCGAATCGATGGGCTTGAGCAGGTGCACGGGGATCGCATCGCGCATCTTCGCCTGACGGCGCGCGAAGGCCCTTGTACGTTGATTGCGGAACTAACCGGTCGGAAAGTCAACCTCTTACTGATCGATGGAAACGGGCGCGTGATGACTGCGTTAGAGCCGGTACGAGAACAGGTCGGCCAACCATACCAACCGCCGATTCTGAAGCTTTTTCCGGAACCCCGTGTCGAATTAGCTCTAATTGCACCTGAAGATACGGATCAGCCGTTCCCCCTTTCTCATGCCATCGAGCGGCGGTATCGGGCGCGTGAGGAAGAGGTCGCTACGTCACGATGGCGGCAGGCGCGACTCACGGATCTCAAAAAGCGGATCAAAAAAGCAGTGCGGCGCGTGGAGGTCTTACGGGGCGATCTTGAGAAGGCGGCCCGCTATAAAGATTACGCCCGGTACGGCGAGCTGCTCAAAACGAATCTTCACGCGATGAAAAAAGGACAGGAGCAACTGACGGTCGTGGACTATTTCGATCCGACCATGCCCGAATTGGTCATTCCGTTGGACCCGTCCAAAGGTCCCCAGGGCAACATGGATGAGTACTTCAAAAAACACCGCAAGCATGTGGCGGCAGAACGCGAGGTTCGGCCACGACTGGCACAAGCCGAAGAAGATCTGAATGCCTTGCTGAGGGAACGCACGAATCTGGAACGGGGTCTATCCGAACCTGCCCCATCATCGACACGAGCGGGAGGAGCCCTCAACACGGGACCTGTATTGCAAACAAAACCGAACCGTGACGCTCGCTCCGGACCATTTCGTCGATTCGTGTCAATCGACGGACTGCCAATTTACGTCGGCCGAAACGCACGCGCGAATGACGCGCTCACGTTCGGTGAGGCTCGGCCGGACGATCTTTGGCTCCATGCACAGGGTGCGCCTGGCTCGCATGTCGTGCTCCGCCTTGAAAAGGGTGCCGACCCGTCGCACGAAACGTTGCGCGACGCCGCAGCGCTGGCGTTGCTCTATAGCGATTTAAAGAAAAGCGGCAAGGGTGAGGTGATCTATACGCGCCGGAAATTTGTGCGGAAGGTCAAAGGTAAGTCCCCAGGCGCCGTCACCGTCACCCAAGAAAAAACCATTTTTATCTCGCTGGATCGCGCACGCCTCGATCGATTGAAAGAGCGAGCAGGCGAAATCGACCGGCAGCGGGCCGCACCACCCTAACGCCGCGATGGAACAGCGTGTTCGTCAACCGGGTATTGCTATTCCACCGGCTTGGCGCCTTGTTTCTCCACCTTCAGCACGTTGATGTCAAAGACCAACGACTTGCCGGCCAGGGGATGATTCGTGTCGACGACCACCGAATTGCCGTCAATCGAGACAACCTTGGCTTCCATCCCATTCTGGGCGCGTAACCTGGTCCCGACCTTCACTTCAGGCGGCACTTGTTCTTTGGTAACTGTCACCTTTTTCTGCTCATCGTACGGGCCATACGCATCTTCGGGCGTGATCGTTACGTGCTTCTTGTCTCCCGCCTTCAGACCGGCCAACGCTTTCTCCAGTCCCGGAATGATCTCGTGATTGCCTTGCGTGTACGAAATCGGCTCCTTCCCGACATTGGTTTCTACAATCGTCTTATCGGGCAGTGCGAGCGTATACTCAACGGTGACTTTCGATCCGTCTGCTATCGCCGATTGGTCGGACCCAGCCTCTCCCGAGACGGCTTCGCTTGTGAACATGGCCGACATGAACGCGACTGCGATCGACTTCTGTAGGTAGTTCATCATGCTCCTCGCCGCCATGGCAGGCTGATACGGTGACACAGGTGTAGAGACGACCTGCCATCATCTGACGGCAGGCCGTCTTGGAACATGGTATTATCGTATGACGACTAAAAGCGATCGCGCTTTCCGCCTCGGCCACCGCCAAATCCGCCGCCACCGCCCGCGCCACCACGCCCGCCTCGGCTTTCGCCACCGCCAAAGCGAGGCTCTTGCGGTTTCGCTTCGTTTACGGTCAGTGTCCGCCCATCCATTTGCGTGCCGTTGAGCGCAGCGATGGCCTTACTCGCCTCTTCCCCAGAGGACATTTCCACGAAGCCAAACCCACGTGACTGGCCGGTAAACTTATCCGTAATCACCTTCGCCGAAGCCACGGAACCGTGCGGCGAAAACAGCTCTTGCAATTGCTGATCGGTCGCAGAGTACGGCAAGCCACCGACATAGATCTTCGAACCCATGAGGGGTCCCTCCTTTGATAGTGATATTGTCTTGAACGGTGGAAAGCAACAGGAAGGAACTGGCCGAAGACGCGAGAGACCTAGCGACTTAGGTCTGACTTCCGGAAGATTCCCGGGCAAAACAACATCGGTTGAGGCCTTGCTCGTTGAATGTCCGTTCATCACCAGGCCCATGTGATGGATAAATCCACCGTATCATACCCCCCTCCAACAAACAACACGCGAATCCCATTACCCGGAGCGGCGATTAAAAGGGGGCTTCTCTTCGGGAGCATTCTTTGACTAGCGGCAGAGACAAAGACCGTGACCTTTGCCGCGCTATCCGCAGCGTACGAAAAAGTATGGCGCGGAAGCGGAAAAATGTGAGTTGGTGTGATGAATTCAGGTCGGAGGGAAAAAGCGCGGGGCGGCCGACTTTCGACGGCCGCCCCGCTTTGAAATTCTATTCAGTTACCAGCGATCGCGGTTGCCGCCCCCACCACCACCAAATCCGCCACGGCCGCCACGGTCTCCGCCGCCGCCGGAACGCGGTTCCTGAGGCTTCGCCTCGTTCACCGTGAGTGTTCGGCCGCCCATCTGCGTGCCGTTGAGCGCAGAAATCGCCTTCGACGCCTCTTCACCGCTCGCCATTTCCACGAAGCCAAAGCCGCGGGATTGACCGGTAAACTTGTCCGTAATCACCCGAGCCGATTCCACGCTGCCGTGCGCGGCAAAAAGGCTGTTCAATTCCTGCTCAGTTGCCGAATACGGCAACCCACCGACATAGATCTTCGAACCCATGAGGGTCCTCCTTTGAAAGTGATATTGCTTTGGACGCGAGGAGCGAAGGAAGGAACGGGCCGAAGGCGCGAAACAGAAGCGACTCAGGTCGGACTTCGATCAGATTCTCGGACAAAAACAACATCGGTTAACGGGCCCTATTATGTTATGCGACTTCATCACCAGGCCCAGGGGACGAAGTACTCGTACGGTACCATATCGAACGAAAAAGAACAAGCGGAGCGGGACTGAGTTCAGTCCTGGTAAATGCTTTTTTCAAAAGTAAAACAATCAAGCAAGTGCTACGCTGAGGGCTGACGACGCAATCATTACGCTCATTCACCTATCCGTACCAATGACCCCCGCTCCTTACAGACATTGAAGGTGTGGTGAAACCAGCCGACCATCAGCGCAAGATACAGGAGATTCAATCCGGCCGCCCATGCCAGATGGTCCGGTGGTACGGCACCCGTCACGATCACCGCTCGCATGCCTTCGAATACATGCGCAGCCGGATTCGCCCACGCCACGGCTTGCAGCCACCTGGGGAGCACGTCAATGGGATAAAACACGCACGACACCGGCTGGAATAGAAAGACCATGCCCCACGCCAGCACTTCCGCTTCCTGTCCAAATCGCATGATGAGCGACGTCGTCAACACCCCGATGGTCCATCCGGCCACAAGCAAATTGAAGACGAAAGGAATCAGCGACAGACCGATTTTGAAAATATTGTAATCGTAAAAGATCAGCGCGGCCACGACCATGACAATCGACACCGCAGTGACCTTGAAGACACTCAAGGCCATGGTCGCGACAAGGAACTCACTGGGCTTCAGAGGGCTCGCAAAGAGGTTCAACAAGTTGCGCGCCCAAATCTCTTCGAGAAAAGAGATCGTAATCCCTTGCTGTGCGCGAAACAGTACGTCCCATAAAATCAGGGCGCCGAGAAAAAACGTCACCACACCGGAAATCTGGCCCTGAAACTTCATCAGATACACGGTGATGAAGCCCCATACGACGAGATCCAAGAACGGCCAATAGAAAATCTCCATTAACCGCGGCAAGCTACGCTTGTAGAGGTAGAGATGGCGAGCGATCAGCGCGTTGATACGGTGAAGTTTCATATAACGCAATGTATGAGGTCGGGGGGCAAGCTCGAGGGTAACACTGTGACCCTCCCACGGATTAGTCCAACACCTCGTACCCCGCACTCGTACCTCTGGTTTTATCGTTCCCTTGCTAGTTTCAAGAACACTTCTTCCAAATCCTGCTGGCCGAACTTGTCGACGATCTCTTGAGCCGTGCCTTCAGCGACGAGTTTCCCGCGTTGCAAGAAGATGATGCGATCCGACATCTCTTCCATCTCCCGCATATTGTGCGAGGTGTACAGGATACTCAAGCCGGTGGACTGCCGCACTTCTTTGAGCGCGCCACGGATCTTATGGGCGATATCCGGATCGAGACTCGCGGTGGGCTCGTCGAGAAACAACACTTTGGGTTCCGTCAGAATCGCCTTGGCCAACGCGAGACGCGTCATTTGTCCGGACGACAACTTGCGCGTGACTTTCGTGCGAAACTCTTCCATCTCCAGGATCTTCACGACCTCGTCGATGCGGCGAGCGACATCACTCATTCCATAGAGCTTCGCCACGACACGGAGGTTTTCTTCCACCGTCAATGAAAACGGCATTGAAATATAGGTCGACGAAAAGTTGACTTGGCCTAAAATGGTCTCCCGATGTGCGTCCAAATCGAGTCCGAACATCCGAATGGATCCGGAGGTTGGCGTAATTAAACCGAGCAACATTTGAATCGTCGTGGTCTTGCCGGCTCCATTCGGCCCTAACAGTCCGAGGATTTCGCCGGGACTAATGTGAAACGAAATATTCTCGACAGCAGTAAAGTCGCCAAAGCGCTTTGTAAGATTCTGGACGTGGACAGTTGGGACAGTCATTTGGTACTCAGCTTTTCAGCGATCAGCCATCAGCTTTCCGCGAATCAAGAATACTCGCATTCTACACTAGCGGTCTTGCTGACGGCTGAGAGTTGAACACTGACCGCTTACAAGGGTCATCAATCAAATAAAAACTCATCCAGCTTGTCTGGAAGGTGGCACGTCTCGCAACGTTTGCTCAGTCTGTTCCCTTCGTATTGCGTTTTACCGTCGTGACAACGAAAACAATCTGCAATGGCCGCCGCGCGGAGTTTCGTGCCGTCGGGATGATCGGGATAATGTGGCTCGCTGTCTTCCGACACATGCCCACGCGGAATGACGATCGGATATCCCTTGATCGGCTTCTCATGCACGATGCGGGAATGACAGGTGGTACAACCTTCCTCTTGGCCGCGCTTGCCGAACGCCTCCATATGCTTGCGATGACTCATGATCAGCCCGACCTCTTTCACCGGCGGAGGCAAATCGCGTGGCGCCAGCTCAGACACGCGCAGGATCGCCTGATGGCAACTGAGGCACACCTTCGAATCCACTTTAGCCGCGAGATCATGCGGGTCGGGCGGCGTACCGAACAGCGTAATGGCGACGTCCCTGGACCCTTTCCAGACCTTGTCATGCAGCCAATGTTCAAATCCTGGCCGCACGTGGCAGGTCACGCACGTGACATCTTTATGCGTCGAGACTTTCCAGGTCTCGTAGGACGGGGCAATCGTATGGCAACTGGCACAGAAATCCGGATGATTGGTGAGAGGAACGGCCACCCCCCCGAGAACAAACGCAGCAGCAATGATCGTCAGGATGACGACGGCTCGAGGCGTGCGGATCATCGTTTGGGGAAATGACGAATGAGCAATTCGCTCAGGCGTTTAATCTCGTCGGGGTGGAAGGTTGGGACCGCCAGCTCGATCGGCATGTTGGAGACGACCGCCAGCAGACCATCCGTCGAGACCGGCACTTCACCAAGCTGATCGCGGACGACGACCACCTTGGGATAGCCTTCACTCTTCCAGCCTTCGGCAATGATGAGATCGAGATCGGGGTCGACGAATCGCCCACGCAGTTCTTCGACGCCGACTTCGCTCGATACGTCAGAGAACATCGCCAGACTCCCTTTCGAGACGACGATCACCGTACTGGCGCCGGCTCGCTTATGCCGCCAGCTATCCTTGCCCTCCGTATCGAGGTCAAACCCATGGCCGGCATGTTTGATCGTGGCGACGCGATACCCCGCAATGACGAGTTCCGGGATGAGACGCTCGATGAGCGTCGTTTTTCCACTATTCGATCGTCCGACAAAACTGACAATGGGAACGGCCATAGGGTCCTTTGCAGAAGAGGGTCAACAACAGTGCGTCCCGTGCCCCCTGGAGACAGATGGAGGTTCATTCGTCCAAATATCATGGGTCAACACCTGCACGTCGATCCAGTCTCCCGGATTCAGCGCTTCAATGTCTTCCGCCACATCGATCAGGCAATTGGCCTTCACCATGGAGGTCAAAATCCCCGACCCTTGTTCCCCGGTGGTCCGCACTTTGAACACGCCATTTTCTCTCGTCAGCACGCCGCGCAAAAAATGACGGCGGTCGTTTCGTTTGGAAAACTTTTCCTGCATTTGCGCCTGCACTACAGGACGGCCATAGCTCCGCAGGCCGCCCATCTTGAGCATCGCCGGCCGAACCAGTTGTTCGAACGTCACCATCGAAGAGACCGGATTGCCGGGTAACCCGAATGCCAACTTGCCTTGAATCTTGCC
>JAICXS010000180.1 GCA_025934615.1 Nitrospiraceae bacterium | reverse complement strand
GATTGGATCAATACGTCGGACTGTTTAAATTCAGGCAGGACCCGTTGGAGTTATTAACATTGAGCGCATGCGAAACCGCGATGGGTGACGATGACGCTGCACTCGGACTGGCTGGTGTGGCGATTAAAGCGGGCGCCAGGAGTGCCTTGGCGACATTGTGGTCCATCAACGACAATGCCTCCTCTGCTTTGGTCTCGGAGTTCTATCGGCAGCTTAGCGATACGTCGCTTTCCAAGGCCGTGGCACTTCAGCGCGCTCAACTAAAGATGCTCAAGGATAACGCCTATGAGCATCCTGCATACTGGTCGGCATTTCTTCTCCTTAACAACTGGCTTTAGAAGGCTTATGCTGTGGAGAATAGCGCCTTGGATGTCCTGTCACCAGGTGTGCACCATGAGAGTGGCATTGCTTGCGGTTCTACTGTTAGTTCAGCATAGTTTGAATGGTCTGTGTGACGCGGTTGCGACAGATCAGCCGTCACCCCCACCGTCAACTACGTTCCAAGGCCGCCAGGCGTCAGCCGAACCGTACATGCCGGTGTACAAGCCTCGGAATAAAAATCACATAACAGGCCGGGTCGATGGTGGCTTTCGAGGAGGCAAAGAAGGTGAACCGGTGCTCAAGGTGCTCGCACCTTATGACCATATCGGCGAAACAGTCAAAAAGTCACCTGCGTTGTACTGGTACCTTTCGGAACCTACTCCTTACCGCATCACCTTTACGCTGGAAGATCCACGGCTGATAGAGCCCATGCTGAAAGTAGGTCTGAGGCCCCCGACAAAGGCCGGCATCCAAACGATCCGGCTCGCAGATTACGGCGTAGAACTGGAGCCTCAAATTCCCTATCGATGCCATGTTTCCCTTGAAGTGGATCAATTGTCGCCATCGAAAGATATACATGCCATGGGCATCATAGAGCGAATCCCTTATGATCAGGCCATCTTGGAAGGGCGTACCGCTTGTAGGGATTCAAGAGATGTCTTCTGTCTCTATGTCGAATCCGGACTATGGTATGACGCGATACAAGTTATTTCAGATCTTATTGTCGCCCATCCTCGCGATCGCGTGCTACGGCTGCAGCGCGCGGCCCTGCTCGACAAGGCGGGCCTTATTGATGTGGCAGAGTATGATCGAAGGGAAAATGGCCCCTAACAATCTTCAGGTCTTTAGCGCCGTGCGAACGTGCGCATTTGCCGCGAGCCTTCTCGGTACGTGTGTCGCAGGAGCAGTCCTGTCGTTCCCGCAAACCGCCTTCGCGGGAAGAGAAGCAACTAAGATAAACGAGTCTGGTACAGATGTGAGAACAATGGTACCTCAAGAAGATTTGAACGGCCTGCGGCCGCCAAAGGCCCGTATCGAGGGCGGCACCCGTGGACGTGGAAGCCAAGGATTGCTGGTCCTGCCGCTTGTGCCCGACCATGTGGGTCTTACTATCGCCAGTCAACCGGATCTCTACTGGTATCTCTCCAAGCCAACGGCTTCGAAAGTCATGTTTGTCTTGGTCGATACCCGCTCAATTGGTGTGGTTCATCAGTTGACTCTGGCCGCTCAGCCCGGTGTACAAGCGATCCGATTCAAAGATGTTGGCATTACACTTGAGCCGAATGTGTTATACCGATGGTACGTGGATGTCGTGCTCGATATTGACGTACCCTCTCGCGATATTGTGTCGGGCGGCATGATCCAGCGCATCGAACCGACGTTCAGCACTTCGGATCTCGCCACGCTGAGCAGCATTGAGGCCGTTCAGTTCTACGCTCAGCAAGGGCTGTGGTATGACGCTCTCAGCTCGATTTCCCAGCTGATCGCCCTCGCACCCAATGATCCTGTTCTTCGCAGGCAACGGGCGTCGCTACTCGAACAGGTGGGATTGCAGGAAGTATCGGAGTGGGACAAGCTGCAAGCTGCGACAGACGGCATGCTTAAATGACGGTTCCCGGTTCAATCGCTTTAATCCTTGCTGCGTTTAGCCTTACATCCTCGGATGGTTCGGACCGCGTAACAGCCGCTGAGTTGACAACTTCTCGGGCTTCCGCTGACGCCTTAGCCTCAGACCGTCGCATGCCCGTCTATGTGCCCCCAAAGAATAAAGTACCGCATGCACGCATGGAAAGCGGCCTGCGTGGGCAGGCAGCGAACGACTTAAGGATCGTCGCGTTGGTTCCGGATCATGTAGGATTCACCACAAAGAAAGACCCCACTCTCTACTGGTACGCTTCTCATGCGACATCGCTTCCCGTTCAATTTACCTTAACGGATCCGCGTGCTATTCGTTCGATTGCTGAAATTGAGCTGCCGCCGCCGAAGGATGCAGGTTATCAAACTGTCCGCCCAAGGGACTATGGTATTTCATTGGATCCGGGGATACAGTTCCGATGGTCCGTTAGTATTGTCCAAGACCATGATAGACCCTCAACGGATCTTGTCACCGGCGGTATGATCGAGCGAATAGAGTTCAACGAGGGTAGCGCACTAGGGTTTCCGATTGTGTGCACTGAAGAGGCGGTGTTGCGCTATGCTGAAGCCGGACTATGGTATGACGCCATCGGTTGCGTCTCTGATCTCATTGAGTCGAATCCGGGCGATTCGTTCCTGAGAAAGCAGCGCGCCTCACTGCTCAAGCAAATTAATTTGCCGCAGATTGCAGAATTTGAGCTGCGTCAGAGTGGCGTACGCTGATACGCTTACTCTCTCATTGACCAATTTGGTGTCGCCGGCAGCCAACCCCGTCCAATCCCAAGAGCGTCTTGTCCGGCGTGGATCGCTTCCTACGTCGGCATACGATTGAGATGGACGATTCGGCCGTTCTGCCTGCGCTGCGCCCGTTGCTCAATTGGCTGACGGAGAAGGTGAAGGGTCAGTAAGGCTGACGCCGATTGACACGCTAGCCGACTGCATAGTAAAACCCCTTGGTCTACAATATCGTTTACTACGATCCTCGTAGTGAACTCTTGTTCCCCTTCTTCATACGCGGTTTGGAGGAATGATGTCGTCTACGGCCTTATCCCTGAGTCGATGGATTATGCAGCTGGGCATTGCGCCGTTGCTCATTTGCTCCTGTTCGGCCCTGCCCCGCGCTGCCGATGTCGAACATCCGGCCACACCTGAAGCGGCGATCCGTGCGATGTTTCATGCCAATGAAACGCGAAACATGGACAAGCTTCAACGGCTGGTGTCGAAGGACGGCGATATGGTCGGGTATTCCGTCGGCGGGCGAAAGTATGTTGGATGGAACGAACTCGCGCGTGAGATGCAACAGGAATTCGAGACGGTCACGCGTCTGGATATTCCTATCAAGGAACTTCATGTGTGGGAGCGGGGCGATTTCGCCTGGTACACGGCCGAAATCGACTACATCCGTTATGAAGGAAGCGGAGAAGATGCACGAAAAATGCTCCTGCCCTTGCGTGAGTCAGGCGTACTCGAACGCCGGGACGGACGATGGTTGCTCGTGCAGTGGCATGAATCGTTCACGCGCGCGCCGGAAACGCACCCGCTAGGATCGGAACATCGCGCGTCACATGCGCCTGCTTTACAATCGGAAACGCCCATCGACGTCAGCGGTGAATGGACCATTCAGGAAGAGGAGAAGACCTATCGTGCTGTGCTGGATGCGTCCGGTAATGGCGACTACACGTGGCAAGGTGGGCGGCTTCTCACGACCCGTATTGCCGACGGGCATTGGGAAGGCGTGTGGCATCAACCCGGTAACGATCGCGAGGGAGGCTTTGAGGTTCGTTTGTCGGAAGATGGTATGACGGCCACCGGCAAATGGTGGTATACGCGTGTTGGTAATCGGTCCAATATTCCACCGCGTCAATGGGGTGGAGACTATCGATGGACGCGAGTCACTCCCACTGCTTTGATCAGTACCGAGCGCTGAGGTCGTCGTTCCATCCCCTCTTCTTCTCGAGCTTGTCGGTTATCACTCACCGCCCTTCTCTTCTCCGACTGTATCGGACAGGATAAAAGTATGTACTCAAAACGATACGGTTTTATCGATCCTCTCTTCATCTGACCGAGATCAAACTTTTTTCCCTCAATATCTTTCATCCACTATTCAATAGCCTTTGAATGTACTGCGCCTCGAGGTCTTAGAACATCATCGGGGCATCTTCCTTGCTCATGCTTTCCCTTAAACCCAGTTACAATCCCAAATGGAGGAGTTATGGATTGGGCTTTAATCACTTGGGGCATCTTAATCGGGATGGTGGGATTACTGTGGATCATGGTGGTGGCCTCCGTTCAGGATGAGACGACGTCGTCCCATCCAGAGGAAGCCAACAACCAGACTGAAGTGCCCGACGAAGCAGGACACCGTCAAGAGCAGTATGAACGCCATGCGGCCGCATAACAACTCGTCTCAGGCAGAGTAGAAAGGAGGAACGTCGTGAACCTTACAGTAGACTCGACCGTAAAGCCGCCCGCTTCCGAATCGTCTTCCTGCCACTCGCTCAAGGAGCATGCACACGAGTCTGCCTGGCTTTCAGAAGAGACATGCGAAGCGAATGTGCCATCCGATTGCCCGGTTTCCACCCCGACCCAGCGGAGAACGGTCGAGCGAAAACGGTTGACCGTCTCTCTCCCGCTCGACCTGCTGGAACGGTCGCGAAATACCGTCTATTGGACGAAAGGACTCACGTTAGCCAAGCTTCTCGAGCAGGCGTTAGTTCGGTCATTGGATCAGTGGGAAGAACTAAATGGACAGCCATTTCCCAGACGGCTTGAGGACCTCAAAGGAGGAAGACCTCGGAATCCAGACCGGTAATCTTCCGGAGAATAGATGTAAGGCTCGTGGTCCTGTATGGGCGATACCATTGTTGAATGGCCGTTGGAGCCAGCATGTTGTGGCGAAGAGCGCGAAGGGAGGAGTTCATCGCTCAGAGCGCACGTGAGCCGAAAAGTCGCAGGCGGAAGTTGTGGCCAATGTGTCTCTCTGAGGAGACCCGGTCTAACACAGCCACAGTATACGTATGTCCCGATACCCAACTGGATCACTTCAGAGAGGGGAGGCGGGGTTTCGTGTGTCTTCGAGCTGCCTCCACCGTTGTGCCGAGTAGAAGGCGGTGGGTCCGCAATGGCTACCATATGGCATAATACGGGTTATGAATTTGCGCAAACCGGTGCTACAGACCTGAACGGCCGGCGTCGCATTCCGATGGAGTGCCTTGTCTTGGTTGACGAGAGAGGGCAGAAGCAATCCTAGCAGCCGCGACTTTTCAAAGGCACTATGCAGAATAGTAAAATAGCGGCACAGGCGGATATTCTCATCGTCGATGACG
>JAICXS010000217.1 GCA_025934615.1 Nitrospiraceae bacterium | reverse complement strand
CTTCCAGCGCCAGGGCGAGCCGCGCTTGACTCTCTCGTAGGGCCTGTTCAATCCGCTTGCGTTCGGTAATATCGGTGGTCATGCCGCCAATGGCGTACGGCTGCCCGTCTTCATCGCGCAACGGAAATTTGAAGACGATGCTGGTATGCGCCCCGTCGTCGTGCAGCGCGACTTCTTCGAATTCCAGCGGCGTCCCGGCGTCGAACACCTTACGGTCGTTGGTGCGAAAGGCGGCCGCTTGAGGCGGCGGAAACAGCTCGTCATCGGTTTTATACATAATCTGTTCACGGGTCAGATGGAATACGTCTTCAAATCGGCGATTGACAAACAGATACCGGCCGGCTGGGTCTTTCACAAAGACCAAACTGGGACTGTGATCCAGAATGGCTTGAAGCTGGCGTTCTCTCTTGGAGACGGTGCGTGATCGTCGCTGGTCGTCCGACCGGCGAGGGAGCGTATCGTCGGCCGTTGATCCTACACGCTTTCGATTCGCGGCCGGCGCACGATGTATTGCGAGCCGTCGGATGGTGTTCGGTGCCTCGCGATTGCCGTGCTCGTCTGTAGGATTTGCCGCTTTGAGAGTGGATTTTTGTGCGGCTTTTTTGGCCTTGTTCATCCGGCGCCTCCGTGGCTGAGCATCGACCGCCTGAAAGAGAAAGGGACTGGTATCAGGATTCAGTGATCGGCCATCCGTCGATTACCAATGGGGCGCATCACCCGAACGTTGAACGGTAAATGCTGGGACAGCTAGGGTCATTCACACCGGCTTTCACACCGTTACGTCTTGAGCGATTCCATCGAGATGTTCAATTGCCGGATAAGGCGGGCGAGGTAGGTTCGTTGGAGTTTCAATTGCTCGGCAGCTTTCGTTTGGCTGCCATTGGCGCATTTCAGCGCACGAAGAATAATGGAACGCCGGTGCTCATCGATCGAATCATGGTAGGGCAAGTGATGATATCCCGGCGCTGCTCCATCGGTGTCGAGATCCGGAGCGAGAAACGTCAACTGATCCGCGTCGATTTCATCTTTATCCGCAGAGCTCAAAATCACCGCACGGGCGATACTGTTGTCCAACTCTCGAATATTGCCCGGCCAAGGGTATCGTGAGAGCACCGCCATGGCATCGGCAGTAAATTTCACCTGCGCTCTTTTCGCATCGGCGGCATGCCGCTTCAAAAAAAATTCGGCGAGTTGCGCCACGTCTTGAGGCCGGTCCCGAAGCGGCGGAAGGGTCAGGGTGACGACATTAAGGCGAAAGAACAGATCTTCGCGAAACGCTCCGGCCTTGACCGCCTGTTTTAAGTCTTTGTTCGTCGCGGCAATGACACGAATATTGACCCGCACGAGTCGAGTGCCCCCGACGCGCGTAAATTCATGGTCCTGCAGCACGCGCAGCAGTTTGGCCTGCAATCCCGGCGGCATGTCGCCGATTTCGTCCAGAAAGATGGTGCCGCCGTCGGCCATCTCGATTTTCCCTTTTTCGAGACGGTCGGCTCCGGTAAACGCGCCTTTTTCGTGGCCGAACAGTTCATTCTCCAAGAGCGTTTCGGTCAACGCGACGCAATTGATGACGACGAATGGCGCGGATTTGCGCGGACTCCACTGATGAATCGAACGCGCGAACAGCTCTTTTCCGGTCCCGCTTTCACCGAGCAGCAGGACGCTCGCATCTGAACCGGCGGCACGTTGCGCCAGCTCGATCATCGACTTCATTTGAGGACTGGTGCCGATGATCGTCGCATACTTCGTGCCGACTTCCGTCCGCAAGACTTCATAGTGACGCTTCAAGGTCTCTCGTTCAGAGGCCTTCTGAATCGTCATGATCAAATGGTCCACATCGATCGGCTTCGTGACGAAATCGTAAGCGCCTTCCTTCATGGCTTCGACGGCTTTCTTGATGGTGCCGTGCGCGGTCATCACGATGACCGGCACGTCGTAGCCGTCGCGGCCGCGCTGTTTTCCCTGAGACAGACGTTGCAGGACTTCAACCCCGGAGAGCCGAGGCATTTCAAGGTCGAGGATCATGATGCGCGGCGTTTCACGTTCAACGGCATCGAGTGCCTGAACGCCGTCCTTCGCGACGATGGCCTCGAAGCCCAACGAATCTAATCGGTCTTTCAAGACCATCGCAATGTCGGCATCGTCATCGACGACAAGGATCTTCGATTTTATGCGTGGATCCGTTGACTGCATCGTCAGTCTTCCATGACGTTGATGACAAGTCCGGTCAGCGGTTTTGGGAAGAAGTAGGTCGATTTGTGCGGCATGCGTCCGCCCGACTCGGCCACGGCCCGAACCTCGCTGACTTTTGTCGCGTTCAACAGAAGGGCGCCCGTTGCTTTTCCCTGCTGCACCAGGTCCAAGGCCTCGTGATCGTCCTTCGTATAGACAATCGCTTCCTGCTCCGCAGATGTGACGCACAGTTTTCCGACGATTTCGTGTTGCAGGATCGACACATCCAGCTTGTCTCGTTCCGATGCACTAGCCGGTGGTCGATGGTCCGGCCGCAACGAGAGGAGAAGATAGACACGCGCGTCCCGAAGTGCCAATCCGAAGACCGTCCCGGATTGTCCTTGGCGTCGCAATATGTGAAGAAAGCGAGACCGGGCATCTTTCTCTGAAGGCTGAAAAGGGATCTCCTGAATGTCGAAGGCATCCTTAAGCGTCGTCTTGATCTGGTCCGGTCCTGGGAGCGCATGGGTCAACACACGATGAGTCGGCAGCACCGTGAGCCCAGGATCTTCCAAGGCGGCGAAGAGCATGAGAACACTGTCGTAGGGTTGGAGTGCAGTGTTGGTCTTGGGCCGGTCGGCATCCTGTTCCCGTCTGAGCTGCCGATATCGGAGCGACGTTTCATAGCGATGATGACCGTCAGCGATAAAGAGCGGTTTCGGCTTCATAAGATCATGGACCGCTAGTACAACCGTCGGATTGCTGATACTCCAGAGGCGCTGGCGCAAGCCGGCGTCGTCCTGAAAATCGAGGTGTGGTGTTGTGAGATCCACCGATTTCTCCAACAGCTGTATAACTCGATTATCGGGGTCCGAATATAACGAAAAGATTGCGCTGAAATTCGCGTGGCATGCTTCCAGAAGATTCAGCCGGTCGGCTTTAGCGGCTGATCGCGTATTCTCATGAGGGAAAATACGCCCGGTCCCGAATTCTTCCAGTTCGACGGTGGAAAAGAATCCCTTGAGCGTTCTCGTCTGTGTCGCCGCCTCGTTGGACGGCGGCCGGTATTCGATCATATACAGGTAAAGAGACGGCTGAGAGTCCCGTCGTAATGTGCCGCTCTTAAGCCACTCGTGCAGGGATACTGCTGCGCGAGTATAGCGATTCTTGCCTGGGGAGTCGCCCGGTTCCTCTATCCCCAATTCCAAGCGAATGATGTTATTGGGATGGCGCGCATACAGCGCTTTTTGGTAGTTCGCATCGATAATATCGTACGGCGGAGCGACGACATGTGCGACATTCTTGACGATCGTCGGATCATATCGCACGCCACGAAACGGAACCAGATTTGCCATATTCTCAGTCGTTAAAAAGCCATCAGCCTTCAGCTTGAAATGTGCTGAAAGCTGATGGCCGATGGCTGCACGCTAACTCTCATCAGGCTTTAACGGTCGCGATTGACCATGTACTCCGCCACAATGGACAACGCTCTCCTGTGAGAGGACTCCTCGAATTCGGCCAAATCCAGGTTGGCCGCCATCACAAATGTTTTGGCACGTTCATGCGCATACGCGATCGATCCATAAGCTTGCATTAACGTAATGATCCGGTGAAGGTCCTCATCCGAGAGCGTCCGTGTCTCCATGCGGTCTTTGATCATTTGCTTATCTTCATCAGGACAGTGTTGGAGCAGATGCAGCAGCGGCAGGGTCGTCTTCCCTTGCCGAAGGTCTTGGCCAAGAGATTTTCCAAGACGGTCGCCATTGGCCGCATAATCGAGTGTATCGTCGGCCACTTGAAACGCGATGCCGATGCGTTGGCCGAAATGGAATAGCGCCGCCTGCTGCTCTTCGGTGGCATTGCCGATAATCGAGCCGATCTTGCATGAGGCGGCGATCAGGCCCGCGGTCTTATTTTCAACAATGCGGAGATATTCCGACTCGGTGATGAGCGGATTTCCGTTGTAATAGAGCTGCAGCACTTCGCCTTCGGCCATTTTGCGGCAAGCTTCCGAGAGCACTTCGTTGATACCCTGGTTGCGGAATCCGACAATGTGACAAATCGCCTTCGAATAGAGGTAATCGCCGACGAGAATACTGACCTGATTCCCCCACACTTTTCGGGCAGTACGACGACCGCGGCGTAAATCCGCATCGTCGACCACGTCGTCGTGCAACAGAGTCGCCGTATGAATGAATTCGACGAGGCTGGCCAAAATATAGACGTCTTTGCCGGTATAACCGCAGAGGCGTGCACACAAGGTGAGCAGCAAGGGGCGGATACGTTTTCCTCCGCTGCTCAGGATATGAGCGGCGACGGTATTGACCAGTGCCACAGAGGAATCGAGATTTTTATGAATTTGGTCTTCGACCCCGTCCAGTTCGCCTCGGTAGGCGTCCCAGACATCGGTCATCGTCTGAATGGAAGAAGTCGTCGGGCCTTCTTTCATTCCGGGATACTAGGTCAGCCGCGAGTTTAAAGTCAAGGCGACTCGCGTTCGAATCGGGCCTGATTCTTGACAGAGGAACAGCCTATCCAGTATCGTGACCTTTCAATTTTATTCACGATTGTCACGACCGTTCCTGCAGTAGCATGGCTCGCCTTGTGAACCAATTTTCGCCCGAATAGCGACCCACT
>JAICXS010000147.1 GCA_025934615.1 Nitrospiraceae bacterium | reverse complement strand
TTGGAGAAGCTCATCAACTCGATTGAAAAAGACCTGCTGCTGAAGGCCTTGGAGCGAAGCCGGTGGGTGAAAAAGAAAGCCGCCAGATTATTGCAGCTCAATACACGATCTTTTCGATACCGGTTGGAGAAATATGAGATTAAGGGCGGTACAGACGATTCTGATAATGAGTAACCGATGACGAGCGATGTTCGGATTTTCGCGCCGGCAAAAGTGAATCTCATCTTAAGAGTGCTCGATCGGCGGACCGATGGATACCATAACCTTTGGTCTCTGATGCAGACGGTTGCGCTAGAGGACGAACTGCATATCCATGTGCAGTCGGACGCCACCGGCGTACATCTGCAATGCGACGACCCGACGCTTCCGACGGATGGGCGCAACTTAATAGCTCGAGCGGCTGGTGTAGTGTTGGAGCGGGCTAAATTAGCAGTCGGATTGGACATCCGAATCGTGAAACGAATCCCGGTGTCTGCCGGATTGGGTGGAGGAAGCAGCGATGCCGCTGCCACCATTGTCGGTCTTAATCGTCTCTTGGCATTAGGATGGTCGGCGTCTGAGATGGCTCACATCGGACAGGTTCTAGGCAGCGATGTGCCGTTCTTCTTCTTTGCCCCGACGGCCCGGGTGCGCGCCCGCGGTGAAGACGTGGCCCCTGTAAGGCTGGTCGGCGAGCGATGGATTGTCCTCGTCAATCCGGGGTTTCCCGTCGAAACGCGATGGGCCTATAATCGTTTGAGTGCTACACGGAACGGCATGACGGCTCTTTCTCAAGGCATCGCCGCGCTCTCAGGAAAACCGCAAGTGACCTGGGAAGAAATTTTACCGTTGATGGAGAATGATTTTGAGGCCGCGTTGGCCCCGACTCATCATGTGCTTGAAAAAATGAAACGAGGACTGCTCTCGCGTGGAGCTGAGGCGGCTCTCTTATCAGGCAGCGGGTCCACGGTATTCGGCGTGTTCCCGTATGAAGAATCCGCGATCCGGGTTCGGGATGAGATGAAACGTCAACATGGATGGTGGGTGTCAGTAGCCAAGGCCGGCTCAAGCTCATTGAGTCCCCACGAAACGGTTCCGCTAAATTCCCTTCAAGTCGGTTGACAATTCCCCCATCTTTTCGCTACCGTATCCTGCTTTACTGCCCTGGTGATTCACTGAGTAGCAGGGAGCTAGCATCGCGATAGGATTCGGCACTGAACTCAAGCCGGAAAAATAGCATGGAAAAAGAACTCAAGTTGTTTTCAGGCAAAGCGAATCCGGCATTAGCGAAAGAAATTTGTGCCTACCTCGGTATTCATTTGGGGGAGGCCACCGTCTCTTCATTCAGCGATGGAGAGGCGCGAATTCGGATCGAAGAGAATGTGCGCGGCGCCGATGTGTTTGTTATGCAGTCGACCTGTCCCCCCGTCAATGACTCGATTATGGAACTCCTCATCATGATCGACGCGCTGAAGCGGTCGTCGGCCTATCGAATTACGGCGGTGATTCCTTATTTCGGCTATGCGCGTCAAGATCGCAAGGATCAGCCGCGAGTCCCCATTTCCGCAAAGCTCATTGCCGATTTAATTACGACGGCGGGCGCCGACCGAGTGCTAACGATGGATTTGCATGCCGGGCAAATTCAAGGCTTCTTCAACATTCCCGTCGACCATCTGTACGCGACGCCCGTGCTGCTGGACTACATCAGTAAAGCGGGTGGGAAGGATTTGGTCGTCGTGTCTCCCGATGCCGGCGGCGTGGAGCGGGCGCGAGCCTTTGCGAAACGGCTGCAGGCGAATTTAGCCATTATCGATAAGCGTCGGGAAGGTCCAAATCAAACACAGATCATGAATATTATCGGCGATGTGGAGGGCCGAAGCGCCTTGTTGTTGGACGACATGATCGATACGGCTGGAACGATCGTACAGGGTGCTCAGGCCTGTGCGGGCAAGGGGGCCACACGAGTATGGGCCGGGTGTACCCATCCTGTTTTATCCGGACCTGCATTGGAACGCATTCAGGCCTCCTGTCTGGAGGAAATTGTCGTGACCAATACTATCCCGCTCAACGGAAAAGAACAACGCTGTCCCAAGCTTCGAGTCCTTTCGGTTGCCCCATTGTTAGGAGAAGCCATTACGAGAATTCACGAAGAAGAGTCGGTCAGTTCGCTATTTGCATAGCGTCCCGCCCTACCGCCTTGATTATCCATCATTGGCCAACGCTTCGAGACCAGTCAGGTCGGGTGAACTTACACACCAGAGAGCCGGTGAATTAGTACAGTGAAAGGAAGATATCATGAGATTTGACATGACAGGTGAGATGAGAGAGCAAGCCGGCAAAGGCGTGGCACGGCAACTGAGACGGCAAGGAAAGATTCCGGCCGTCCTCTACGGGCAAGAGGAATGTCTGTTGCTCACCCTAGATCCGGAAGGGGTGCGAAAAATCCTCCGATCTCATGCCGCCGGCACAGCGTTGGTTTCTTTAACCGTCGCCGGAGCCAAGAATAAACCCAACCGAACGGCGTTGCTGCGGGATTATCAGGTCGATCCCGTGAGCGGCCAGATCCTGCACGCCGATCTGTTCGAAATTTCCATGGACCAACCAATTAGGGTCAAGGTCCCTGTGAGCCTGACAGGCGGCGTGCCCCAAGGTGTAAAAGAAGGCGGTATTCTCCATCACAATTTGCGTCAATTGAACATCGAATGTTTGCCGTCCGCCTTGCCCGATCATATTGAGGTCGATGCGTCGCTCGTTGGGATTGCGCAAGGCATTCACGTGCGGGAGCTCCCGCATCGGGAAGGCATTCGATTTCTCGACGAGGGTGATCAGATGGTAGTCAGCGTGGCGGCTCCGATGTCGGAGGCGAAGCTCGAAGCGCTCCTGACCAGCGGAGTTGCAACGGAGGAAGGAAAAGAGCCTGAGGTCTTAGCCAAGGGCAAAGAAGGAGAAGTGGCAGCGGCCCCCGCCGCCGGTGAGGTCAAAGGTGAGACCAAGGCGGCCGGCGCTCCAAAAGCCGAGAAGAAAGAGGTCAAGGAGGAGAAGAAGAAGTAAGCTTGCGATTGATCGTCGGCTTAGGCAATCCCGGTCGAACGTATGCTTCCACTCGACATAATGTGGGTGTCATGGCGTTGGAGCGGGCGGCGGTTCGCTGGAACATTGTTCTTCGAGTAGTCGGATCGGCCCGCAGAGGTCAAGGTGTCTTCGATCATCTCGATATCACGTTAGCCCAGCCGCTGGCCTGGATGAATCAAAACGGACCGGTAGTACAAGCACTGGTCACGGAGCTGCGGCTCACCCCTCACGATCTCATGGTCGTCCACGACGATGTCGACTTGCCGGTGGGCCGCATACGGATCAAGCGTTCAGGTGGCTCGGGTGGACATAACGGCATTCGGTCTGTTCAAGCGGCGCTTGCCTCTCAGGAGTTTTGCCGACTCAAAATTGGGATTGGCCGACCGGCTCCCGGCGAAGAGACGGCGGACTATGTGCTCGCATCGTTTCGTCGAGATGAACGTGACATCGTGGACCACGCGCTGGACCAGGTGGTGATGGCGTTGGAGTCGTATCTATCGGAAGGTCTCGAGAAGGCCATGAACCGTTTTAATGTGCGCGATACAGAGGGAGCGGAATAGTTCACGATGGGCTTGTGTTGCGGCATGATTGGATTGCCGAACGTCGGCAAGACGACGGTGTTCAACGCCTTGGTGGGCGCGGGCGCCGTGGCAGCGAATTATCCATTCTCAACGGTGGAGACGAATGTCGGGATTGCCTCGGTGCCCGATCCGCGATTGACGAAGCTGACGGAATTATTCAAGTCGAAGAAGACGACCCCGAGTACGTTGGAAGTACGCGACATCGCCGGGTTGGTGGAAGGAGCCAGTAAAGGCGAAGGGCTCGGTAATCAGTTCCTGGGACAGATTCGCGAGGTCGATGCGTTGATCCACGTGGTCCGCTGTTTCCAAGGCACCGATGTCGTCCATGTGAGCGGAGGCGTCGATCCACTGCGCGACATTGAAATTATCGAGACCGAACTGATGCTGGCCGACTTAGAGACGCTGAATCGCCGTAAAGAGCGAATCGAAAAGCGCATCAAGTCAGGGGATCCAAAGGCCGCCAAAGAGGTTGCCTTGTTGCAGCGGCTCATCGATTTATTAGACAAAGGGGAATGGTTGGCCAATGTGCCCTTCACGTCAGATGAACGGCTCATCTTGACCGAATGCCAGTTGTTGACGGCTAAGCCTGTGCTGTTTGTGGCGAATGTCTCTGAAGGGGTCAATGCGGATGAGTCGCTGGTGGCCAAGGTCTGCGAGTTCGCGGCCAGACGAAGCGCTCGGGTGGTGACGATCTGTGGGCAACTGGAAGCGGAGGTGTCGACATTGCCCGAACACGAACGGGCTGAATACTTAAAAGAGTTGGGACTTGCAGAGTCGGGGCTCATGCGGCTCGCACGAGAAGCCTACGCGCTTCTCCATCTCGTGACATTCTTTACGGCAGGCGAAATCGAGTCGCGGGCGTGGCCGTTGCGCGAGGGCTTAACAGCCCCGCAAGCTGCAGGGAAAATCCATTCCGACATGGAGCGCGGATTTATACGCGCGGAGGTCTATCATTACAACGATCTGATCGCTTGCGGCTCCGAGGCGCGCGTACGGGAGAAAGGATGCTTCAAGTTAGAAGGCAAGGAGTACGTGATCAAGGAAGGCGATATCGTCTACTTCCGCTTCAACGTCTGACAAGATGTTGCAGAAAGTTCCTACTTTGCTCTAGTCTTGGCATGGGTCAGTAATCGTTAGCCCTTATTCTCCAAGAAAATATTTCCGACCTTGACCTATGCGTTTAAGCGCAAACAAATCAGGGCAACTTCACCTTCATATGGAACCTTGAGACATCGGGACCTGACAAGCCCACCGAATTGCCGAGGGCATTGCTGCCGCTCATGACCCCGCTAGTTATGGAAGCGGCATTAACGGAGGCAACGGACATGATAGTAATCAGCAAAACTAATGCATAGCGCATATTGTCTCCTTGTGCGTAAGCCATTTCTATTTTTACAGAATAAGTATTAATAATGTATATAAGACTTTGGTCTATGTGGCAATAAATATGTTGGCTGGAAAGTAATAAGCAATAGAAAGAATATAGGAACATGGTCATGCAGATGGGAGCTATATGACTACAGACGGTTTGTCGTTTAGGAGAAGACGCGTATGTTACTCGACGGTAAAAAAGGCTTAATCATCGGCGTGGCGAACAAGCATAGCATTGCGTGGGCTATTGCTCAGGCGACGGTGCGCGAAGGGGCGCGGCTTCTGTTCAACTATCAGAACGACCGGTTACGCGAAAATGTCGAGGAGCTGGCACGGACGGTTCCTAGGGCCAATGCGTTTCCCTGCGATGTGGGAGACGATGCGCAAATCGATGCCCTGATGAAGCATGTCGAGAAGGAGTTCGGCCAACTCGATTTCCTCGTGCATTCGGTGGCATTCGCCCCACGCGAGGAACTGACCGGGTCATTCCTCAACACCACCCGCGCCGGATTCGCCACCGCGCTCGATGTCAGCGCCTATTCCTTGGTCGCCATGACGAGAGCCGCAGTTCCTTTGATGTCCGAAGGAGGTGCTATTATCACACTGACATATTTGGGCAGCGAACGGGTGGTCCCCCATTATAATGTGATGGGTGTCGCTAAGGCCGCGCTGGAATCGACGGTCCGTTATCTAGCGTCTGACCTTGGCCACAGAAAT